>NZ_JBSGZO010000331.1:0-9657 GCF_053611045.1 Streptomyces sp. NPDC054841
GCAGCAGGAACGCCCAGCAGAACATCGCGGATCCCTCGCCGCCGTTCTGCAGCGGGAAGAGCGCCTCGGGCTGGTGCACCTTGAAGTACGCGTACGCCATCGAGCCCGACGCTATGAACGCGGCCGCGCGCGTGCCGAGGCCGATCAGCACCAGGCCGCCGGCGACGAGCTCGATCACGGCCGCGTACCAGCCCGGCCAGGTGCCGGTGGGCACGGTGCCGCCGTTCAGTCCGCCGAGGACGCCGAAGAGGGCGGCGGCGCCGTGGCTGGTGAACAGCAGACCGACGACGATGCGGAACAGTCCGAGGACGTACGGCTGGGCCCGGTCCAGTCTCGAGGACGACTGACGAGTGGCCATCTGGGGGTCTCCTTCGGTCTGGGGACGTGAAACCGATGGGGCACAAGTTAGGCGGACCTAATCAATACTTGCAAGTTCAACATTCAGCCAACGGTCGCTTTTCATGGGAACTTCACAGTCGGCCGTCACGCGCAGCACGGCCCGGGCCACGGCGTCCGCGTCCGACAGCGTCACCGAGTCCACCCCGGGCCGGGCTCCCGCCGCGGTCACCCAGTGCACTCCCTCGGTGGGCACACCGACCGCGAACCGCCGCGGGTGCGCCCGCCCCTGACGATCGATCAGGCGGTACGGCCGCGCTGTCACGTCCAGGCCGCCGGTTTCGTAACCGCCGACGGCATGCGGCCGGCACTGCCCCGTGCGCAGCAGCCGCGCGAGCAGCTCGTCACGGCTGCGCCTGAGGTCCGGCTCCGGGAGCCGTGCCTCGATCAGCGTCGTCGCCGTCACCGCCGACCCCGGTACGTCGGGCGACTCGGCGGCGAACGCCCCGCCCTCCGTCCGTACCGTCATCCGCGGGCCGACCACCTCCAGCACCCCGGCCTCGATCAGTGCGGTCATCTCCTCGATCCGGCGGCGCGGCGGTCCGATGGAGAGGAACGCGTTCAGCGGTGTGTACCAGCGGTCCAGATGGTCGCGCCGGGACCCGCCGGACAGTCCGCGGTGGTCCACGATCTGCCGCACCTCGTTGCGTACGTCCCGCAGGACGTCGAGAGCTGCCTTGAGGGGGTCCGTCACATTGCCGAGCGCCGCGTGCTCGGCGTCCCGTCGCAGATGCCCCAGCAGCCAGTCGCGGAAGGCGGCCGGGCCGGTGAAGGTCTCGCCCGCGTACGGCCGTGAGATCCGCTGCCAGGACCAGCGGTCGGCCTCCGCGCACCCGTAGGCGTCCAGGACCGCGGTCTCCTCGGGGCTGCCGTGCGCCGTGTCCAGGAAGCGGGTGCGGAAGCGGGCCCGGAACTCCGCCCCGCGGCCGGGGCCCCTGCACAGCAGCGCCTCGTAATAGACCGTCTCCACCTCCTTGGCCACCCGCGGCCATATCTCGGTGAGGAAGTCCGGCGGATCGCCCGCGTTCGCGCGTTTGCGGAAGACCGCGATCACGTCCGGGGTGAGCACCAGCGGACGGTGCCGGCCCGAAGTGCCCTTCGCGTTGTCCCCGCGTGCCTGGTACGGAATGCCGCGCCGCGAGCCCGCGTACAGCCGCGGTTCCCGGCCCGAGGGCCGGTAGACGAGACGGTCCCCGGCACGGACGAACGTGCCGCCGCGGCCTGTCGTCAGCAGCGCCATGTGGTCGAAGAAGTTGAGGCCGAGGCCGCACAGCAGGACCGATTCACCCGGGGCGATCGCGGAGAGGTCGAGGTCCGCCGGGTTGGCGGGGGCGAAGTGGCGCAGGCCGTGCCGGGCCGCGTGGTCGCCGAGCCGGGCCGGAACCGCCCCGGGCGCCACCGGCAGATGCCCCTGCGCCAGCACCACCGCGCTGAGGCCGGTCAGAGAGGTTCCGTCGTCCAGTGCCAGCGTCTGCGAACCGTCCTCGGCGTCGTCGAGGCGCACCGCGCGGGCCCGGTGCACCTCCACCTGTACCGTCCGCGGCGCGCGGTCGGCGATTTCGCGGAACGCCCACTCCAGATAGCGCCCGTAGCAGGCGCGGGTCGGATAGTCGTCGGGGCCGAGCGCCTCGGCCGGGTGGGCGGCGGACCACTCGTACAGGCTAGGCCCCGGCCGTATCGGCCCCTCGCAGTCCACGCTGTCGTCGGTGAAGAGCGTCACCTGGGAAGCGACCGTGTTCATCAGCAGCTCGGCGGGCTGGTCCGTTCGCCACACCTTCCCTGGGCCCGCCGGGGCGGGGTCGACGACATGCACCGTCAGCGGGGTCTGTGGGGCCAGTTCGGGCACGGAGGCGCAGAGCCTTTCGAGGACCGAGGTGCCGCGGGGTCCTGCGCCGACCAGGGCTATGGCGTGCGGAACTGCGGGCAACACGGACAAAGCACTGACTCCCGGGGCAATGTGGGGGCTTGACGGTACGGGAAGCGGATCGTCCGCCTCATCATGCCGTTGCTGTGTGGGGAGCCGAAGGGGCAGAGGTGAGGATCATCTGCTGCTGTGTGAAGTGTCACGGACCATTCGTCAGGTTCCGCTCGTCGACGGTCACGAGCCGCGTACCCGCACGATCCGCCCGCTTGCCCCCGGCCGGTCTGCCGTCCGTGCGCGCCTGGTCGAGCCGGAGGTCGGCCGAGCGCCCGCGCAGCGTCAGTGTCATCAGCTGGTTCCCGAACCACGGTCCGCCGCTCCGGTGCCAGTCGATGACAGGCCGCCCCGCCCGCCCGTGCCGCGCCAGCGCATGGCCGAGCCGCCGCCCCGCCCGGCTCCAGCCGAAGCGGAAGCCGAGCTTCACCGAGGAGTGGATCGCGTTGTGGACGGGGGAGCAGGTCAGTTGCAGCACCCGCGCGTCCGGCGCCGCGTCCGGCCAGACCGGCTCGGCGACGTACGCGTGGTGCACATCCCCGGACAGCACGCAGATCGTCGCCGGTGCCAGCGGGCCGCTGCCCGCCTCCGCGATCAGCGCCGTCAGCTTCTCGAACGATGCCGGGAACGCCGCCCAGTGCTCCAGATCGGACCGTCTTCGCAGGTCTTCGCCGAAACGCGCCCAGCGCGCGCCTCGTTCGCCCCGGCACAGTGCCGCGTTCCAGCTCTCCGCGTCATGGATGAGCGGCGGCAGCAGCCAGGGCAGCGAGGTCCCGACGAGCAGGTGGTCGTACGAGCCCGGGGCCTCCAGCGCCTGTTCACGGAGCCAGCGCGCCTCGCACTCGTCGAGCATCGCCCTGCTCTGCTCGTCCAGCACGCGGGCGGCCCGGGTGTCGACCATCAGCAGCCGGGTCCTGCCGAAGTCGCGCCGGTAGCTCCAGCGGACCGCGGCCGGATCGGTCTCGGCCTTCGCCGCGAACCGCCGCAGTGCGTCCGTGCCGTCGGGGCTGGCCCGTACGGCCGCGTGGACCGGGTCCGTGTCGAGCTCGGCCGGGGTGAGATTGCCCAGATGCTGATAGACCCAGTACGACATCAGCCCGCTGCGCACGCGCTCCTGCCACCAGGCCGTCTCCCGCATCTCCGCGAGCCACGACGCGCTGGTGTTCCAGTCGTCGATCACATCGTGGTCGTCGAAGATCATGCAACTGGGGACGGTGGAGAGCAGCCAGCGGACCTCGGGGTCCAGCCAGGACTCGTCGTACAGCCGGGTGTACTCCTCGTAGTCCGCGACCTCCACGCCCGGCGGCTCGCGCAGATCGCGCCGGGCGGCCAGCCAGCGCTGGGTCGCCTGGGACGTCGCGTCCGCGTACACCTGGTCGCCCAGCAGGAGCAGCACGTCCGGGCGCTCGGCTTCCGGGTCGGCGGCCAGCCGGGCGGCGAGGGTGTCCAGCGCGTCGGGGCCGACCGGGTCGTGCTCGTAGGCGGGCGGCGCGGCCCAGCGGCAGGAGCCGAAGGCGACCCGGACGCCTTCGGCGGGGATCGCGGGGGTGCGGATCGCGCTCGGCGGGAAGGGGGAGTCCTCCAGGGGCCAGACGCGCCGGCCGTCCAGCAGCACCTCGTACGGGGTCGAGGAGGCGGGGGTGAGGCCGGTCACCGGGATCAGCGCGTAGTGGTGGCCCTCGATCTGGAACGTACGGACCGACCCGCCCGCCCCGTCCGCGCACCGCACCTCGGCCGTGCACGGCCGGTCGGCCTCGACCCAGACGGTCGCCTGCTCACCGGCCTCCCAGTCGACATGCCGCAGTAGTGGTCCCAGGCGCAGCCCGGCTGCCATATGCCCTCCTCCGTCGCCCTCGTACGGTACGGAACGACGGGGGAGGGTAGCGCGGTTCCATCCCGGACGGGCCGGTCAGCCGCTGTTCAGCAGCCGTTCAGGATGGACTGCAGCGCGGACTTCTCGGCCGAGTCGACCGAAAGGTTCCAGTAGTACTTCGTGTGCACCCACATCCGGGCATAGGTGCAGTTGTAGGAGGAGCGCGGCGGAAGCCACTCGGCCGGGTCCTGGTCGCCCTTGGCCTGGTTCACGTTGTCGGTGACGGCGATCAGCTGCGGACGGGTCAGGTCGTTGGCGAAGGCCTGGCGCGTGGAGGTGGACCAGGAGCTGGCGCCGGAGCGCCAGGCCTCGGCGAGCGGGACGATGTGATCGATGTCGATGTCCGAGGCGGCGGTCCAGGTGGCACCGTCGTACGGGGAGTACCAACTGCCGCTGACCGCGGCGCAGCTGGAGTCCTGGACGACGCCCGAGCCGTCGCGCTTGAGGACGACCTCGCGCGTGTTGCAGGCGCCCGACTGGGTGATCCAGTGCGGGAACTTGTCCCGGCTGTAACCGGTGGAGGAACCTTCCGCCTTGACGGTCAGCTGGCTCAGGTACGTGCGGGCGGTGGCGGCGCTGACCGGGGTGGGCGGGGCGGCCTGGGCGGCCGGCGCGCTGAGCAGCGTGGCGGCCGAGGCGAGCGCGGCGGATGCGGCGAGCATGGCGGTGCGCGAAAGTCGACGCGCGTAGACACCTGACATGCGAACTCCTCTGGAGGTGGGGGGCGTTGGCCGGTTGCGAGCCCTGCGGCTGGACTCCGGCCATCGTGGCGGCGCCAGGTTGCCTGGGGATGGGCGCCAGGTAACAGAGTGGCGACATGGACACGTCACGACAACCCTTCTGACGCCCCGACAATTCACTTCCGGCCGCTTAGGGTTGGCGCGTGCTCCTGCCGGTGAATGTCACATTCGGGGTCGTACTGGCCGTGCTGCCGGCAGCCGCGGCCGCCGTCGCCGCCCTCGCGCACCTCGGACGCTCCCGTTCCCGCGAGATCGCCGTCGCGGGGGTGCGCGCCGCGGTGCAGCTCGCCGCGGTCTCACTGGTGATCGGCTGGGTGGTCCACTCCGTCCCGCTGCTGCTCGGCTTCCTGCTGGTGATGTACGCCGTCGCCGTACGCACCGCGGGCCGCCGGATCACCCCCAACGGCACCTGGTGGCGCACGGCCCTGCCGATCGGCGCGGGCGTCGCCCCCGTCGTCGCCGCGCTGCTGCTCACCGGGCTCGTCCCGGTCAAGGGCATCGCGCTCATCCCGGTCACCGGGATCCTCATCGGCGGGGCGCTCACCGCGACGGTTCTCGGCGGGCGGCGCGCGCTCGACGAGCTCACGACGCGGCACGGCGAGGTGGAGGCCGGGATGGCGCTCGGCCTGCCCGGCCGCGACGCCCGGATGGAAGTGGCACGGGAGGCGGCGTCCGACGCGCTGCTGCCGGGGCTCGACCAGACCAGGACGGTGGGCCTGGTCACGCTCCCCGGCGCGTTCGTGGGGATGCTGCTGGGCGGGGCGTCACCGCTCCAGGCGGGTGCGGTGCAGCTGTTCGTGCTGGTGGCGCTGATGGCGGTGCAGGCGGTCGCGGTCGCACTGGTACTGGAGCTGGTGGCGCGGGGGCTGCTGCACAGGGACGGAGCCCAGGACCTTGGTCCCTGACGGAGCGGCTCGGGCTTCGCGTACCCTGGTCGGAGCGGAAGGGGAGTAGCTCTTCGCCGGAACGTCGACATACTGCCGAGCTCGTCTCGGCCGGCGCCCGGAGGCGGCCGCCCAGCGTGGCTCGCCAGCGAGACCTTCGGCCAGCAGTGACCCATGACCATTCATGGCGCTGCCGTGCCGAAGCGACCCCTGAAACGCTCAGGTCTCTCGGTGCGGCGGTGCCCGACCGATTGAGGAACCCCACCCGTGCTGAGCTTCACGATCATGGCGATCACCTTCGGCGTCGTCTTTCTCGCCGAACTCCCCGACAAGACGGCCCTCGCCGGGCTGATGCTCGGGACGCGCTACCGGGCGTCGTACGTCTTCGCCGGAGTCGCGGCGGCCTTCGCCATCCATGTCGGGCTCGCCATCGCCGCGGGCAGCGTGCTGACGCTGCTGCCGCACCGGCTGGTCCAGGCGGTCGTCGGTGCGCTGTTCCTCGCGGGCGCGGCGATGCTGCTGCTGAAGAAGGACGACGAGGACGAGGAGAAGATCAAGGCGCCGGCCGACCAGTCCTTCTGGAAGGTCTCCGGCGCCGGATTCATGCTGATCCTGATCGCGGAGTTCGGTGATCTGACCCAGATCATGACCGCGAACCTCGCCGCCCGCTACGACAACCCGCTCTCGGTCGGCCTCGGTGCGGTGCTGGCCCTGTGGGCGGTCGCGGGCCTCGGCATCGTGGGTGGCCGGACGCTGATGAAGTACGTGCCGCTGCGGCTGATCACCAAGGTGGCGGCGGGGCTGATGCTGGCGCTGGCGGGATTCAGCCTGTACGAGGCGATCGCGGGCTGAACCGGGGCGCCCTGGGTTCCGGCCGGGGCTGTGCCCCGGGCCCCTCGTGGGGCTGCGCCCCGGGGCTTGTGGTGGGGCTGTGTTCCGAGCCCCTGGCGGGGGTGTGTCCCGGGGCTTGTGGTGGGGCTGTGTCCCGAGCCCCTGGCGGGGGTGTGTCCCGGGGCTTGTGGTGGGGCTGTGTTCCGAGCCCCTGGTGCGGGGCGTGCCGGTTCCCGTTGGCGCGGCCGGGGTGTCCGTCCTCAAGCGCCGGACGGGCTGGACATGGGCACCGCCGAGGGAGTCGCGGGGCTCGCAGCGGGCCGGTGCGGGTCAGGTCGTGACGGCCAGGCGGATCGAGCCGTCGGCCGTCGCCGTCACCTGCAGCGCGGTGAGATCCCGGACGTGGACGTCCGGCGCGAACGCGGCGGCACGCGGACCGACCCCCACCACCCGCATCCCGGCGGCGCGCGCGGCCGTGATGCCCGCCTCCGAGTCCTCGAACACCACGCACTCCGCCGGTGCGAAGCCCAGCTCCGCCGCGCCCTTGAGGAAGCCCTCCGGATCGGGCTTGCTGGCGCCGACGCACTCCGCGGTGACCCGCACCTCCGGCATGCGCAGCCCCGCGGCGCCCATCCGGGCCCGGGCGAGGGCCTCGTCGGCCGAGGTGACCAGTGCGTGCGGCAGGGCGGCGATGGCGTCCATGAAGGCGGGCGCGCCCGCGATCGGGACGACGCCGTCGAGGTCGGCGGTCTCCTGCGCGAGCAGCACGCGGTTCTCGGCGTGGTTCTCCTCCATCGGCCGGTCCGGCAGGAGGACGGCCATCGTGGCGTAGCCCTGCCGGCCGTGGACGACCTTGAGTGTCTCCTCCGGGTCGAAGCCGTGCCCGACGGCCCAGCGCCGCCAGACGCGCTCCACGACCGCGTCCGAGTTGACGAGGGTGCCGTCCATGTCGAGCAGGAGGGCGCCGGCGGTCAGTACGGACGGGGTGGCGGTGGCCGGCATCGGCGTACTCCAAGGGAAGAAAGGGACAGAGCGGCTCCCGCCCACCGGTCAGGGAGTGCGAGCGGGAGCCACTTTGTTCTCCTACGATACAAAACACTGCGCCCGGGCGCCAGTGCACCCCCGGCGCCGCGGCCGGACAGGCCCTCGCGGACCGGTGCCGGACGGCGAAGGCCCCCGACTGCCGGCAGACGGGATTTTGCAGACGGGACTTTGCAGACGGGACTTCGAAGACACGACCTGGGGCGACAGCGTGTCGGGCTACGGCGAAAGGTAGGCCCGGTAGTCCGCCCGGCCGCCCAGGGCCGGCAGGGGCTGAACGCGCCAAGTGCGCGCGTACGACGGGGGCCGGCGATCGCCGGAGAGCAGGACCACGACCGGTTGACGACGGGCCGCGGCGGCGATGCCCGCCGGGGTGATGCTGCCGTCATGTCCGCCCGGCTGGCGGGAGGCGCAGCCGTTGCGGAACGCAACGCGGATGGCCTCCTCCCCGGTGATCAGGCACGGCGGGCGCACACCCTGGGCCCGCAGCACGGCGGCGATGCGGCTGTGGACCGCCCTGTCGCTGCGTACGCGCTGCACCACCGAGTTGAGCACGACGTACTGGATGGCCAGATGCGCCGCGACGGCCACGGCGACCAGAACGACCGCGGCCGGGCGCCTGGCTCGGAAGACGCCGACCAGGCACAGCGCCACGGGCAGGGACAGGAGTGCGTACGCCGGCAGCAGGAAGCGCGGGGCCGCGTAGTCGACGGTGAACAGGTACGGCACCGCCAGCGACAGTCCCACCAGCGACGCGGTCAGGATCTCGGTCCGGAACCGGAACCGGGACCGGGCCCGGGTAGCGGCCCGCACTCCACCCGCGACGAGCAACGGCACCGCGAAGAACCACAGCGCGGTGACCGGGTTGCGCCACGGCACGTCGCAGGGGCGGCAGAGGGTACGCCCGCCCAGCGCCCGGACGTGGTCGTCGACCGCCAGGTACCAGCCCAGGTGCCCCTGGATCTCGCTCGCCCGCCGCAACCGCGCGGACAGGCCGCCGTAGCGGAGGTACGCCTCGATGATCCATTCGGCGCAGCCGAGGCCCATGGAGACGGCGAGGACGGCGAGCAGCACCGGCCGGCGGCTTGCGCCCACGATCAGGGCCACCACCGCGAGAGGCAGAACCAGCCACAGTGCGTCCGACGGCCGCATCAGCGCCACGAACGCCACGGCGGCACCGAGGCCGGCCATCGCACGGCGGTCACCAGCATCCCTGGCCGCCCGCAGGAAGCAGCCGGTCGCGGCCAGCGCCCCGTAGGCGACCCATAGGTTGGGCATTGCCTGCGGGCCGTAGTACGCCGTGATCCACAGGCTCGCGAAAGCCGTCCCGGCGACCGCGAGCACGGGTGCGGGCAGCATCCGCCGCCACACCCACAGCGCGAGGAACAGCCCGCAGCCGGACAGCACGGCCATGTGGACGCGGAGAGCCTCCACGGAGGTGGTCAATGCCGCGACCGGTGCAACGAGGAACGTGATGCCCCGAGCCCGGGGCGCGCTGAAGAACGCCGCGGGGGCCTGCGGGCTGACCTGGCTGACGTACACGGTTTCGTCCCAGCCCAGTCCCAGGCCAGGCGCAACCAGGACCAGTTGGGTGAGAGTGAAGGCCACGGCGACGGCCGCGAGCCAGGGCAGCGGGCGCGTGGGCGCCGGAGTCTCGGGCGAGCCCGGGCCCCAGCGCCGGCCCTGGCCGCTGTCCTTGTCCTTGTCCTTGCGTACTCGCGCCGCTCTCTGCGAGACCAAGCGTGATTCCGGCATGGCGCGACCTCACTCGAAGCGGTTCCGGGTGCTTGCGCCTCCCACGCTCCGAGGGACCGCCGTGGCTCACCACACATGAGCGGCACTCGGCCGAACGGCTTGCCCGAAGGAGTGGAGGCGGCGGACCGGCTGCTGGAGATCGGCTGCGTCACGCACGGCCGGCCAGGGTGGCTTGTGGATCGTCCCCGGCAAGATCCACAAGCCACCCCCTAGTGACCGCGC
>NZ_JBSGZO010000332.1:0-9646 GCF_053611045.1 Streptomyces sp. NPDC054841
CCCTTAACCGGGGGCCCGCCCGGCCCGGTGAGGCGGTCCCCCGCAGAAGGTTCCCGGACGGGACTATCGGGCCGTTCCGAAGTCCTGCGTCCAGTAGTGGTTGGGCTGCGCCAGGCCGACGCCGATCTCCTTGAACTCACAGTTCAGAATGTTCGCCTTGTGGCCGGGGCTGGACATCCAGCCCGCCATGACGCTCTCGGGGGTCTCGTAGCCGTAGGCGACGTTCTCGCCGTAGGTGCTCCAGTTGTATCCGGCACGCGTGATCCGGGTACCGGGATTCGACCCGTCGGAGCCGGTGTGCGACATGTTCTTGTGGGCGGCCATGTCCGCGCTGTGGTCCTGGGCGGCCTTGGTCAGCTTGGCGTTCACGGTCAGGGGCGAGCACCCGGCCTTGCTGCGCTCGCTGTTGACGAGCGCCACGACGCGGGCCACAGCCCCGGTCGCCGGCGCGGCGGTCTGCGGAGTGCTCGGAGCCGCGGTGGGGGCCTTCGGCGCCGGTGCGGCTGCGGTGGGGGCCTGCGGTGCGGGTGCGGCTGCGGTGGGGGCCTGCGGTGCGGGCGCAGTCGGCTGCGCACCCCACTGGGGCTTCCCGGTCTGCTTCCACCAGTTGTCGGAGGCCGCATTCTTCCAATCGCCATGCTTCCCATGCCCGTGGGACCGGCTTCCCCTGTCATCCGGCTGGTCCATACAGGCCATGGCGGCGGAGGGCACACCCACGGCGGCTATCGCGACGACGGCGATCGTTATCTTCCGGTAGTGCGTCTTCCTGCGGTGCTTCCTCATGCGTGACCTCACTCGGTATTCGCGGAGCGCCTCCGGGTCGGGCCGGCTCGGACACAGATCTTGTGCCTGAGCTGCGGAGACGCCTTCCGGGCCGTCATTCTTAGGACCGCCGCGCATGCAGGGCAACGAGCGTCGGTACTACCACTGGTCGTAGCGTCGGACGGCTCTTGAAATGGGCGTAAAGCCGTGCTGGTCCCGCTTCGGGCATTCCGGCAGCTTCTGATGCTCCGTCAGGAGTCCTTGTTCGCACCAGGAACGGGCGAAATCACCGAGTGGACAGAAGGGCGCCAAAGCCTGCGCGAGGTATGTCTATGCCAAGACGGACATATCTCAATATGTCGCCAAGGTGTCGTCTACTATTCCGCGGGCCTAGTGCCGGAATGTGGCGTGACGGATGTCACGGAACCATGGGCCCGATGCCGTGAAAGGCGCCTCGGTCCCGTGATCGGTCATGTGTCCGTGGCGTCCGTGGCGTCCGTGGTGTCTGTGCCGTGGGGTGGCGTCCGTGGCTTCCCGGGGGCCGTTGCCGCTGCGGTGCGCCTGGGCGCAAGCTTGTGACATGGCTGCTCAGGACGGCCCTACGCTCATCACTTCCGTGCAGCGAGCCTTCCGCCTGTTGGAGGCCGTGGGCATACATGAAGGCGGTGCCCCCGCGAAACAGCTGGCGCGCGAGGCGCAGCTCCCCCTGGCCACCACGTATCACCTGCTGCGCACGCTCGTCCACGACGGGTATCTGCGGAAGCTGGACGACGGCGGGTTCGTCCTCGGGGACAGGCTGCACACGCTGCACGCCGCAGGCCGTGGGCAGGAGCTGCTCAGCCGTATCCGTCCTGCGCTCGCCGCCCTGAGGGACGAAGTGTCCGCCGCCGCCTATCTGACCTTCTACGAGGAGGGCGAGATCCGGGTCGCCGAGATCGTCGACGGCCCCCGGGCGCCACGGGCCGACCTGTGGGTGGGATTCGAGGACGCGGGGCACGCCACGGCGCTCGGCAAATGCGTGCTGCGCGAACTGGACGGCGATTCCCGGAACGACTACCTCTCCCGGCACGCCCTCGCCGACCTCACGCCGCGCACCTTCACCCGCCGTTCCGCGCTGCTCCAGCACCTCGACTCGCTGCCCACCGCGCCGGCCGTCATGGACCTGGAGGAGTACTCCCTCGGAACCGTCTGCGTCGCGGTGCCCGTGTACAGCGGGCACAAGCTCGGGTCGCTCGGCGTCTCCTTTCCGGCGGACCGGATCTCCCGCATCGAGGAGATCGCGGAGCGGCTCGGCCCGACCGCGAGTCGGGTGACCAGGGGCCTTTCGCTCACTATCTGAAAATCCTGTTCTTGCGGCTCTGGCGCATCCCCCTGTTTTCTGGATGAAACGGACATTTACGTTCCGGCGCAGGCCGCCGTGAGCGGTGAGAGTTGCGAAAGAGGACATGAGCCACGCCCGACATCACCAGCGTGACGATCAGCGCGAGCATCAGCCGTCGTGGCAGCTCACCAAGTGGCTCAGCGACTCACTCGGCGTGCGGCTCACGTCTGCGAGGCGGCTCACTTCTGCGGGGCGGCCGGCGCTGCCCGTGCGGCCGACCGCGGCGCACCTCGCGGTCTGGGTGCCCGGTGTGCCCGTCCTGCTCGTCTGTGCCGTCGCGCTGGCCGCGTTCGTCAGTGGAGCGGGCCCGAGCTGGTTGCCGCTGCTCGCCGTCGGGCCCGCGCTGGCCGCCGCCATCAGCAGGCCGTGGGGAGTCCTCGGTGTCGGCTTCCTGGCCGTCGGGCTGGGCGCCGCGCTCGCCACCCAGGGCGGCGAGCCGGGTCGCGAGGAACTGATCGTGCTGTGCGCACTGGCCGCCGTGACCCTGACGAGTGGCCTGGCCAGCACGTTGCGCGTACGCCGCGAACGGGTGCTGGCCGCCGTCCGCTCGGTCGCCGAAGCGGCCCAGCACGCTCTTCTCAAGCCGGTGCCCGCGACCGTCGGCCCGTTCCAGGTGGCCGTTCGCTACAGCGCCGCCGCGGCGGAGGCCCGGATCGGCGGGGACCTCTACGCGCTGGTGCCCACTCCGTACGGGGTCAGGCTGATCGTCGGCGACGTGCGCGGCAAGGGGCTGCCCGCGGTGAGCACCGCAGCTCTGGTGCTCGGTGTCTTCCGCGAGGCCGCCTGGGACGAGCCCGACCTCCTCGACGTCGTCGACAGGATCGAGCGGAGCCTGGCGCGCAATCTGGACGCCGACGACTTCGTCACCGCCGTGGTCGCGGGGTACCCCGCGACCGGGCGCATGGAGGTGGTCAACTGCGGACACGCCCCGCCGCTCGTGGTCCGTGATTCCCGCGTCATGACCGTCGAACCGGCTCGTCCGGCTCCGCCGCTCGGGCTGCGCGACCTGACCGGTGAGACCCCGAGTCTCCAGGTGCTGCCCTTCGCCGACGGTGACCAGTTGCTCCTCTACACCGACGGTGTCATCGAGGCCCGCAACCACGGCCGTGAGTTCTACCCGCTCGTCGATCGAGCGGCCCGGCACGTGTCGGACGAGCCGTCCCGCACCCTCGCCGCGCTCCACGAAGACCTGCTGACTCATGTCGGTGGCCGGCTCCACGACGACGCGGCGCTGCTCCTGCTGAGGAAGTCGGCCGCTGTCGGCCCGACGCCTCCTGCTGCCGGCCCCACGCCCGCGCTGACGGAGTCGTCCGCACCCTCCGCACCGGCTGCACGCTCCGCAGCAGGGTGCTGATGTACAGAACACTTGACGTCATGTCGGCATAGTTTTACATTCCTGATGTCAAGTTTGTTTTACAGGGGGGAGTGGGAGTGACGTTCGAAGAGAAACGCGCCTGGATCATGGGAGTGGTCGCGGTCGGCGCGTACACGGCCTACCTCGCCATCGTTCTCGGGCGAGCGGAGAACACGCCTCTCGCCGAGGTGTCGTACGTGCCGGCACTGCTGTGGACCGTCGGCGCAGGAATCGTGGTGTCGATCGCGCTCGAAATCGTGGTCGCGATCGTCTCCCCCAAGGACGCCAACCGGAAGGACCAGCGCGACAGGGAGATCACCCGGTTCGGCGAGTACACCGGCCAGTCGTTCGTCGTCATCGGCGGAATCGCGGCCCTCGGCATGTCGATGGCCGAGCTGAACCACTTCTGGATCGCCAACGCGATCTACCTGGCGTTCGTTCTCTCGGCGGTCCTCGGGTCCCTCGCGAAGATCGCCGCCTACAGGCGGGGCTTCCAGCCGTGGTGAAGCCGACCAGAGTCACGAACACGATTCGCTCGCTCCGGTTCGCGCACGGCGAGATGACGCAAGCGGAACTGGCGGATCGCATCGGCGTGACCCGCCAGACCGTCATCGCCATCGAGAAGGGCCGCTACTCGCCCTCGCTCGAGATGGCCTTTCAGATCGCTCACGTGTTCAAAGTCCCGCTCGACGAGGTGTTCCAGTACCCGGACACCTCGGACAGCCCGCACGACCAGCACGGCCCGAACAGCCCGAACAGCCCGAACAGTGAAGGTGAGGCACCATGAAGGCGATCGTGCAGGACACCTACGGCCCCTCCGACGTACTGGAACTCAGGGACATCGACGAGCCGGCGGTCGGGGACGGCGACGTACTCGTACGAGTGCAGGCGGCCGCCGTCGACGCGGGCGTCTGGCACCTCATGACGGGTCTGCCGTATCTCCTGCGCATCATGGGCTACGGCCTGCGCATACCCAAGGTCCGCGTGCGGGGCAGGGAGGTCGCAGGTCGCGTCGAGGCCGTCGGCGACCGGGTGACCCGGTTCAGGCCGGGCGACGAGGTGTTCGGCTTCTGCGAAGGCTCCTTCGCCGAGTACGCGAGTGCTCCGGAGGACAGGTTCGTGTCGAAGCCCGCGAACCTCACCCCCGAGCAGGCGGCGGCCGTCCCCATCTCCGCGGTCTCCGCACTCCAGGCCCTTCGCGACACGGGCCGGGTGCAGCCGGGGCAGAAGGTGCTGATCATCGGCGCGGCGGGCGGAGTCGGGACGTTCGCGGTGCAACTGGCCAAGGCGTTCGGAGCGGACGTCACCGGCGTATGCAGCACGACGAAGACGGACCTGGTCCGATCGATCGGCGCGGACGACGTCATCGACTACACACGCGAGGACTTCGCCGACGGGTCGCGCCACTACGACCTCATTGTCGACACGGCCGGTAGCCGGTCGCTGTCGCACCTCCGGCGTGCCCTCACCCCGCGAGGAACCCTGGTCATCGTCGGGGGCGAAGGCGGAGGGCGGTGGCTCGGAGGCACGGATCGCGTGCTCCGGGCGCTGCTGCTGTCGCCCTTCGTGCGGCAGAAGCTGCGCGGGCTGTTCTCGGTGGAGCGCCAGGCGGATCTCCAGTCCCTGAGGGACCTCGTCGAGGCGGGCAAGGTGACGCCGGTCGTCGACACGACCTACTCGCTGAGCGAGGTCCCCGAGGCCATCCGGTATCTGCACGGGGGCCACGCACGGGGCAAGGTCGTCATCACCGTGTGAAGCGCGGGCAGGACCGCCGTGTGAGGCGAGGACAGGACCGCCGTGTGAGGCGCGGTCAGGCGTCCGGTTCACGGGCGCCGTACCCCCTGAAACCGCAGTGAAGCCGCCGGTTGCCCGTCCTCGTCCGGCCAGAGTCCGTCCACCAGGAGCGCGGTGCTGCAGCCCGTGCGCAACTCGCCTGCGAGGAGGGCGAGAAGGCTGCGCAGCCTGGGCGCGGTGATCTCCTCGTCGCGGTAGGCGACCCGCGACAGCAGCGTCAACTCGGTGGTCATCACAGAAGGTTAGGGCCAGTCCCATGGATCTTGCCGGGCCGGCCTGATCCACCGGTCAGGCCCTTGCCGCCCGCCCGCCGCGGCGGAGTGCGACGGCGGAGCGCGACGCGGCTCATGGCCGTGCGGGAGCGGTGGGGGCGAGCAGGGCGTCCGCGACGGCGGTGCGGGCGTAGAGGACCGAGCGGCCGCTGCGGTGGGCGGTGACCAGGCCCGCGTTCCGCAGGGCGGTGAGGTGCTGGGAGACCCCGGCAGCGGACAGGCCGGAGTTCTGGGCGAGTTGGGTGGTCGAGGCCGGTGTGTCGAGTTCGGTCAAGAGCAGTGTGCGGGAGCGGCCCAGGACGGCGGCGACCGCGTTGGCGGACGCGGTGGACCGCGGCTCCCACAGGTTGCCGATTCCCCTTGCCGGATAAGCGAGTTGGGGCGGCTCGGGCGGCACCGAGCGGGTCAGCACGCGCGGCCAGGCGAACACCGAAGGCACGAGCAGCAGCCCGGAGCCCGCCTTGTCCCGCGTCAGCGCGCAGTGGCGGCGGACCAGGTGCAGGGTGCCGTCGTCCCACCGTACGGTCTCGTGGAGTTCGTTGAGGACATGCGCGGAGCCGTGCTCGGCCACCTGCCGCGCCCGGTGGAACACATCGGCTTCGAGGAGCTGCCGGATGCGGGCCCAGTAGGGCGCGAGAGCGAGCTCCCAGTAGCTCTCGATCTCGGAGGCGACCTTCTCCAACGCCGCCTCGGGGGCCTCGTACAGCAGCCTGAGCAGCGGGGACGGGCCGGGGCCGCGCTTGGTCTCCAGGATGTCCAGCTCGGCCCGGACCTGCTCGGGTGCGGTACGCCGGATCGCCTCCAGTTCGGCGGAGAGGGTGGGGAACGGGGTGGCGGGGGTCGGGTTGAGGAAGTCCGCGAGATAGCCGAGGCCGGGGATCAGTTCGGCCAGCCAGCCGCGGTCGAGCCCCGCATGCGCCAGCCGGGGCCGCACCTGCGCGGCCCAACGCCGGTGCAGCGGAGGCTCGGACGAGTCCCTGAGCAGCCGGAAGCTGGTGACGACCTCCCACATCGGGGAGACGGCGAACCGGGTCTGTGCCAGGTCCGCCGCGGAGAAGCTCAGTCCCGACTCCATGCCCGCCGCCCTTTGTTCGTCCGGTGGATTCGGTCTGAGCTTAATCATTCGGACGCCAGGGGGTCCGGGCCGCACTCTCCTCGCATGCTCTCCACCTTCCGCGGACTTCCGCCCACCGTCTGGACCGTCTTCGCCGGCACGATCGTCAACCGCCTCGGCTACCTGGTCACTCCGTTCCTGGTGTTCTTCCTGGCCGCGCGCGGCGTCACCGGCACCGAGACCTCGTACGTCCTCGGCGCCCTGGGCGCGGGCAATCTGCTCGGACCGGCGGTCGGCGGGCTGCTCGCCGACCGGATCGGCCGCCGCCCGACGATGCTGATCGGGCTCATCGGCGCGGCGGTGGCACAGGGCGCGCTGTTCGTGGCACCGGGGGTGCTGACGATGGCCGCCGCGGCGCTGCTGATCAGCGCGGCCGGGGCGATGGTCGGGCCCGCCGCGTACGCGCTGATGGCCGATGCCGTGGACGCGGAACGCAGGCAGTGTGCGTACGCCTTGTTCGGCTGGGGCGTCAACATCGGTACGGCCGCGGCCGGCGTGCTCGGCGGCTTCCTCGCCGCGCATGGGTACTGGCTGCTCTTCGCGGTCGACGCAGCGACGATGCTGATCTACGCCGCAGTCGTCGCGACCCGCCTGAGCGAGCCGCGGCCCGCGGCGAAGGACCGGGCCCAGAGAGACGCGACTCAGAAGGACCCGGCCCAGAGCGACCCGGCCCAGAAGGACCCGGCCCAGAGCGACCCGGCCCAGAAGGACCCGGCCCAGAAGAACGACGGCATCGGCTACGGGATCGTCTTCCGGGACCGTCTGACGCTGGCGCTGCTCCCCCTCTTCGGCATCCAGCTCTTCGTCTACTCGCTGACCGAGGTCGCCCTGCCGCTCGCCGTTCACGACAGCGGTCTCTCCCCGGCCGTCTACGGGGCGATGGCGGCGGTCAACGCGGTCCTGGTGGTGGCACTCCAGCCGTTCGCGTCGGCCCTGCTCGCCCGGTTGCCCCAGCTGCCGGTCCAGTGCGCGGGCAGCGTACTGATCGCTCTCGGTGTGGCGCTGACGGGCCTTGCGGACAGCGTCGCGGGCTACACGTTCTCGGTGGTCGTCTGGTCCCTCGGCGAGGTGTCCGTTGCGGGCATCGCCGCGACGGTCGTCGCCAACCTGGCCCCGGCCCACGCGCGCGGCCGCTACCAGGGAGCCTTCAGCTGGACCTGGGGTGTCGCCAGGTTCGCCGCCCTCACCCTGGGCGTCACCGTCTACACCGGTCTCGGCCCGGCGGTCCTCTGGTGGACAGCGCTCCTCGCCGGCGTCCTCTCCTCAGCTGTGACGCTCACCGTCGCGGGACGTGTCACGCGCCGCATGGACCATGCGCTTGCCGCCTGACGGTCCGGCCGTGGAATGCCGGTCCAGGAGCCGGCCCGGGCGGAGTCGGCAGACGGGCACAGTCGTCCGCCCACGTCCTTCGGGCGCCGATCCAACGTTCACGACCGTCTTCGACGGCCAGCTGCTCCTGTCGGACGGCCGTTTGGCTGTCGGGGAGTCGAGGGACTGACCCGCTTCGTGTGATTGGGGGGACCGTGGTGCTGTCATCGCTCCGAATCTCGGGCGCCGGGCTCAGTCCCACCAGCCGTCGCCGGAATGCCAGCGCTGCACCCATTGCGCGAAGCCCCAGGCGTCGTCCCCGGGCACCGGGCCGGCGCCTACGTCGGACACCATCCAGACTTCGCCCCGGCGGGGTCCCGTGGTCACCAGCACCCAAAACGACTGCCCGTCCTCCGATCCGAGCACGATCGACCCCTGGGTGTACACGGCATCAATGCGCGGATCCTCCTCAGGATCGACGCTCTCGTCGTCCTCCCACGGCCAGGCCGCCTCCAGGGGGAACGGTTCCCCAGGCTTGCGCGGGCCGAGGTCGGGCCAGCCGGCGGGCAGCCAGCCGAGCGGCTGGAGGCCGCCGTCTTCTGCTGGGCCGAGGCTGCACCCGTTGCTGATCTCCGCAACAAAGGTCCGGTATGGCTCCGGAAGGGTCACCTTGTTCTCGGACTCCCAGGCTGCGACGGCTTCATGCCCGAGAGCAGGTTCGCGCCACTCCGGTGCGAACGCGGAGCCCAAGAAGTCGAGCGTGGCCTTGTCCGGGTGCTGATCAGGTGTGGTCGTCACGGCAGGATGCTCGCAGAGGCGTCTGACACTCTGATCCACGGGGCTCGCTGGTCGGCCGTTGCGGGGTCTGCGGGCGATCGCCCTGCCCCACTTGCACTTCCATGTCGTTCCGCGGTGGGTGGACGACGGGATCTCGACCTGGCCGACCGGACAGCCCAACCACCGCTCCACCGGCGACCCGGGCCCGCGGCCGGCCGACGCTCTCAGCTCTGGCCGGCATCACAACCACAGAACTTGAGCCGGGCCCGTCGGGTCGTGCTACAGCGGAGCCGCGTTCTCGCTTGCCGCCTGAAGCCGCGGAGCCGACCGCCCCGGCCACCGACATCTACGCTTCTGTTGTGGCCCCGCTCGCAGCCAGGTGCTCAAGCCCCAGCTTGGCGAGACGAGACCGGATGGCACTCGGCTGCCGGCCGAATTCAGCGGCAAGGTCAGCCGGGTCGGTGGACCCTTCTCGGTACAGGGCCAGCAGGCGCTCCTCGTCCACCGGCGACCATGGCTGGTAGGCGTTGGGGTACTTGGCTCGTATGGCCGCGGGGTCCTTGGGCTGACGGCTGCTGCCACGAGAACCTGCCGGAGCGACGGATGCGATGTCGCGCAGCGGATACCGGGCGGCCTCGACACCGGCGAGCCACAGGACGGCGTGGCTGTCCTCGAAGGTCACCAGGTCAGCGGCCACGTTGACGGCACGCCGTAGGCAGTCGTCATCGTCCGGGTCGGGCAGGAAGTCAGTGAAGGTGACGCGGATGATCGGCTGTGAGTCGCTGGTCCCCATGGGCGCAGCCTGGCCGAGCGTGATCGCCATGAGAAGGGACTGTTGCGCCATTGCTGAGGGCGGATCGACGACGAAGGCCCCGACCTTGATC
>NZ_JBSGZO010000333.1:0-9560 GCF_053611045.1 Streptomyces sp. NPDC054841
GCGTGACACGGAGTCCTCCGGCACGTCCGACGACGTCAGCGTCGTCCCGTCGCCCCGCGCCGTGATCTCCCGCCAGCCGGCCCGGTCACCGCCGCCGGCCCCGAAGCCGACGCGCACCGTCTCGCTTTGCAGCGGAGCCTTCAGCGCGCACTCCACCCGCAGGGTGGGCAGCCCCGCCTGGCCCGGGCGGATCTCGGCCCGGGCGGCACCGACCGCGAGGGCGACCGGCCGCCCGTCCACACTCAGCCGCGCCTCGCCTGCGGCCGAGGAGCAGCGCTCCTTCGCCCACGCCGAGAGGCCACCGGCCGGAAACCGCTCCGGCCGGATCCGGGCCGTCGGGATCTCCGCCAGGTCCTCGACATGGTCGACCTTCAACTCGTGCTCGCCGACGACGAGTCCGTCGTACCGGTTGACCGTGAAGTTCCCCAGAGGGTGCGCCGCGGCGGGCGCCGCGCCCGCGGCCAGCAGTGCGACGACCGCGACCCCGACCGCCGCGCCGGCGGCCAGGGCGCGCCGCCCCGGGCCGCGCGGCGACGCGCCGGGGCCGGCGGATCCCACCGGACTCGCGTGCCCTGGCACCGAACCTCGCCGCGTTGTCGTCAGTCGCCATCGCTCCGCCATGACTCTCGCCCTGCCTTCGGCGGGGGGACACCCGTCCTCCGAGGAGTCCTCCGCCTTGCGGTGCGTCCCCTCGCCCCCTGCGGGCCTGGGGAGACCCCGTGCACCGGACACCACTCGCCGGTCCGGACCGATCCGCACGACACCCCCTGGCGGCCGTATGCGCGCCAGGCAGCCCCGCACCCCGGCCGCCATCGCCGCAGCGGCGATCAGCACCACGGCGACCGTGCTCCCGATGTCGTTCCTCATGACGCCTCCAGACTGTCCAGCGCGCGCCGTGCCTCGCGGGAACCGACAGGGGAGAACGCGGGGTTGAGCGCCAGCGCGCGGGACAGGGAGGCCCGTGCGCCGGCCTTGTCACCCGTGGCCCGCTCGATCATGCCGCGGTGATACAGGAACACGGCGTTCTGGTAGCCGGTCCCGGTGGCCCGGCGGGCGTGGGGGAGCGCGTCCTGGGAACGGCCCGCTCGGTGCAGGGCCCAGGCGAGTGCGTCCTCGGTGTGCACGGTGCGGCGGCGCTGCCATTCGGCGCGGGCCGCGCGCAGGGCCTCGGCGCGATCGCCGTGATCCGCTGCGGCGAGCGCCGTGTCCAGATCGGGATTCACGCCGCCCGCGCGGGCGAGACCCGTCCACGTGCTGACAACCGCGTACTGCTGCTGGGCGAGTTCACGCTTCCCGCTCGCCTCGTACAACTCACCGAGCGCCACGAGACGCCCCGGCAACGGCGATTGATCGACGATCTCCTCGAACTCCTTGATGGCTGCAGAGAGATCACCCTTCGCGGCCGTCGCCCGCGCCCGGCAGTCACGCGCCTCCAGATTCCCCGGCTCGGCCTTCAAGGCCTGGCCGCAGTGGAGCAGCGCCTCGTCGTACGCGCCCTGCGACCAGGCGAGTTGGCCGAGCGCGGTCGCCGTGTAGGCGATGTCGGCAGGCGCGCTCGCCGACCCCCTGGCGAGATCCAGCACCCGCCGCGCCTCCGACGTGTCTCCGCGCAGCTCGTGGACGTACGCGAAGCGCGTGAAGACGGGAATGCCGGGACGCCGCGCATCCGCCAGTTTCGCCGCCTTCAGCGCCTCGTCGTAGCGGCCGAGTTCGACGAGCGCGTCGATCCGTACCGCGAGCCCGCGCTCGCTGTACGGATTGACCGAGAGCGCCCGGTCCGCGTCCCGCAGCGCCACCGTGAAGTCGTGCCGCGCTGCGGCCAGGGCGGCCCGGCCGGCGAGCGCCTCGGCGTTGTCGTCCGGCCGTAGCCGCAGTGAGCGGCCGAAGGCCTGCTCGGCCTGGGGATAGCGCGAGGGGTCGCCGTCGGCCCTGGCCTCCTCGACGTACGCGGCGCCGAGCGCCGCCCAGGCGCCCGCATCCTTCGGCTGCGCCTTCAGATGCGCCTGCAGGGGCCGCACACCCTGACCGACAGCGGCTCCGGCGGCCGCCGGAGCGGTGGGGACGGGCATCTCGCTCGCGCCCCCCACCACCGCTCCCACGGCTGTCAGCACGAACGCCAGCCCCACGACCCCGGCTCCGAGCCGCCACGCCGCACTCGTGCCTGGCTTCATGACCACCTGCCGCGCCGCCGCATCCGCCACCACGCGAGGCCCAGAGCCACGAGCACGATGCCGGCGCCCGCCGCCGCCACCGAAGCGGTCAGAACCGTACGGTTGCCCGAGGCGTCGCCCGCCGTCAGCGCGGAGCCTCCGTTGAGCTGGCTGCGATTGCCTGCGCCCTTGGCCAGAGGCCCGTCCGAGCCCGACGTCGGCAGCGCCACGTACGGGAAGGCCGAGCCGAACGCCTGGTCGTTCGCGTCCACCGCGTCGCCCAAGTCGTTCTTCTTGCCGAGCAGTTCACCCTCGACGACCTGGAGCGAGATGTCCACGACGTCGTCGGTCAGCCGCCGCCCGTTCGGGTAGCCGGCGTTGTCGCCGTCCAGTACGCCCAGCCGCTTCGGCGCGGACGTGGGCGGGACCGCCGTGTTCAGGCGCAGCGCCTCGGCCGGCCGTACGTTCGGCGGCTGGTTCAGGTCCTTGACCCCGGTGAGGAACACGGACACGAGGTCGTCGCGTGGCTCGTCCGGAGCTTCGATCTTGTAGATGCCCTCGATGAGCTTCGGCAGCTCGGGGTTGGTGACGGACTTCAGGAAGTCGCCGTCGTTCCACGGCGCGGACGCGTTGAACTTGTCCTTGTCCTTGAGCGGAAGGACGACCTCGTTGACCAGTGGCATGCCGAGCCGTGAGACCTGGGTCCAGTCGCCGCTCGCGTTCTTGCGGTGGGTGGTGGACCAGATGCCGACCACGGGCTGTCCGACCGACTGCCGGATGTGGTCCGACGGCACCTGCAGCGCGATGGTGTTGACGTTGTAGCCCTTCAGCGTGTCCCGGCCGACCTCGGACAGGTCGCCTCCGTACAGCAGGTCGAAGACGCGCAGGTCGAGGAAGAACGGATCGTCGGCCTGCCCCGCGAACGCCGTGCTGCCGTCCTGCAGTTTGCGCACCGCCTGGTGCCGCAGGTGCGCATAGTCCGGCATGGACGCTTTGCCCACGTTCGAGGGGGCGACCGGCACATCGTCGGCGATCTTGGTGGTGGAGATCACATGCTGGTTCCGCAGTCGCAGCAGTTCGATGTCATAGCTCTGCGTGATGTTGAGGTCCGGGTCGTCCAGGCTGGTCACGGGACCCGTGTTGAACAGGAACGTGTTGCCGTTCTTGACCTGGTCGTGGAACGTCCAGCGGTAGAGCAGGTCGCCCTGGGCGTCCCCGTCCGAATCGATGTGGATGTCGTAGCGGGCGTCGTTCGCGAACCGGTAGAAGTTCGGGCCGCCGGCGGGCTCCTCGAACGGCAGCCAGTTGGCGACGATCGTCGTCGTGTCGGGCCGGTCGGGGCTGACGAACGCGTAGACGTCCGTGTTGTCGTACTGGGGCTGACCGGAGATCAGCGGGGCCTCACGGTGGCTCGATGCGTTCGCCGACCCCGGTGCGAGGGTGGTGCTCACGCCGGCGGCCGCGAGCCCCCCGGCTGCCAGCGCACCACAGATGAGCGCGGCAAGACTCCTGCGCCCCCGTGTGCTCCTGTTGAGAGAGATCATGTCCGTCCCGTCCTGTACGAGGAGTTGAGCACTGCCTGGTGACAGGTGTTCGGGACTGATGGGCAGGTGGATTGGCCGACTTCGAAAACTGTCCAACTCGCCCTGGAATCAGATGGATTCGGGGTGTAGTCGTCAACCACCGTACGAGTGTGCTGAATCCCGCGCCCGGGATACACGAGTGTCACTGCGGGGCGATAGGGTTAACCTGCCCGGGCCGGGTGCCCTCGTACGGGTGGGGAGTGACATGGAACAGATAACGGTGCGCAGCAGGCCGCGAGTGCCTGCGATCACATGTGGGAGCAGCGCGACCAGCTCGCGTCTCGACCGCCATCTCGCGGTGCTCGGCGGACCTGCCGTGCCGCAGCGCGAGGCGGCCGAGGCGACATCGCTGATGCTTGAGCTGACGACGCGTGATGTCGCGCACACCCGCGGCAGCAAGAGCGCGCGCGTCTCGCTCTTCGCGCCGCTGCGCAGGCTTCGGCGCTCGCTCTTCGGCAGCCGCGGCCAGTAGGCCGGCGGGGTGGCCGGACGGCGGCGCCGGGCACGCGTGACCGTTCACGCGCACCCGTCCCCTTCTCACCGGTCCGGTTCCGAGGTCCGACCACCCCTGCCCCACCCGGTTCTTGAGTCCCTGAACCTGAAGTACGGGACTCAAGACTCCGTAGACTCCGTACGCCCAGGGCTCCCCACCCGGGTCAGCGGCGTTGCTGAGGCAGGGCCGGAAGCTTCGTCTCGTACAGCCACATCGTGAACAGCTTGTCCAGCGGCCGCGCGGAGTGCTGCCGGGCGAGCGCGATGAACTCCTCCGTCGTCACCACACCGTGCCGGTGGGTCGCGGTCCACTCCCGCAGCAGCCCCACGAAGGCCGCGTGCCCGATCTCCGTGCGCAGCGCGTGCAGGGTGAGCGCGCCACGCTCGTAGACCCGGTCGTCGAACAGGCGCCGCAACCCGGGGTCGGCGATCCGGACATCCTGCCGCATCAGCGCGAGCCGGGCCCGGGACCTGGCCGCGATGGCCGTCGCCGACGGGCCGCCGGACATCTCGGACCACAGCCACTCGGCGTACTTCGCGAAGCCCTCGTTGAGCCAGATGTGCCGCCAGTCGGCGACGGTCAGGCTGTTGCCGAACCACTGGTGCGCCAGCTCGTGCGCGACGAGCCGCTCGCTGCCGCGCCGGCCGTCGACATGGTTGGCACCGAAGATCGAAAGGCCCTGCGCCTCGACGGGCACATCCAGCTCCTCGTCGACGACCACGACCGCGTAGTCGTCGAAGGGGTAGGGCCCGAAGAGGTCCTGGAAGACCGTCATCATCTGGGGCTGACGTGCGAAGTCGTGCTCGAAGCGGCCCAGCAGTTCGCGCGGCACGGCGGCCGGCTGCGGCACCGCCCCCGCGTGCGGCACGTCGACCAGCTCGTACGGACCGATCTGGACGGTCGCCAGATAGGTCGCCATCGGCGCGGGCTGCTCGTACACCCAGGTCGTCGTGGAGGCGCTGATCGTACGAGAGGTGAGGGTGCCGTTGGCGATCACGGTGTACGGCGTGGGCGCGGTCACCGCGATCCGGTAGGCGGCCTTGTCGTCGGGCCGGTCGTTGCACGGGAACCAGGACCTGGAACCGTGCGGCTGCGAGGCCACCAGAGCGCCCTCGTGCAGCTGCTCCCAGCCGATGTCGCCCCACTCCCGGGTGCGAACGGCATGCGGGATGCCGGTGTACCGCACCTCGACGGTGAAGGTGGCGCCGGCGCGCAGCGGTCGTGCCGGCCGTATCCGCAGCTTGTCCCCGCGGTGCGTGTAGCGGGCCGGGCGGCCGCCGTCCACCAGCACCTTGCCCAGGCGGAACTGCCCGAGGTCGAGGACGACCTCGGGCAGCGCACGCTCGGCGACGGCGGTGATCCTGGCCCGCCCGGAGAGCCGGCCGGTGTGCGGCAGGTAGTCCAGTTCCAGGTCGTACTCCGTCGTCCGATAGCCGCTGTCACCGTGCTGCGGCAGGTAGGAATCCGTCACCCTCGTGCGTCCTCCGGTCTTGCCCTGTGCTGTGCTGTGCCCGTGCTGCTGTGCGGTTGCGGCTGCGCTCACTTCTTCCATGCCGCGATGGGGTTGCCCAGCCACCGGGTGTCCGCGGGCACGCTCTCCCCGCGCATCACCAGCGACGCCGGCCCGACCGCGGCCCGGTCCCCGAGCACCGCGCCGGGCAGCACGATGCCGTGTGGACCGAGTGTCGCACCCGCTCCGAGGACGACATTGTCCATGCGCATGATCCGGTCGTGGAAGAGGTGGGTCTGCACCACGCAGCCACGATTGACGCTGACACCGCGGCCGATGGTGACGAGGTCGGCCTCCGGGAGCCAGTACGTCTCGCACCAGGCGCCGCGGCCGATGCGGGCACCGAGACCGCGCAGCCACAGGCTCATCAGCGGCGTACCGGCGGTCGCGCCGACCAGCCACGGCACGGCGAGCACCTCCACGAAGGTGTCGGCGAGCTCGTTGCGCCATACGAAGGACGACCACAGGGGGTGCTCGACCGCCTTGAACCGGCCGACCAGCAGCCACTTCATCGCGATGGCGACCAGGCATGCCACCAGGCCCGCGGCCGCCAGCAGCACGCCGCCGCTCAGCACCGCGACCGCGTAACCGAAGCGGCCGGCCAGCAGACCGAAGGCCGCGAGCGCGAGCACGGCGAGCGCCACCGCACACATGACCGGCACGATCCGGCACAGCTCGACGCACGCACGCGCCCACTTCAGCCGCTGCGGCGGGGCGAAGGTGCGGCTCTGGTCGCTCTCCTCCGCCGCCCGGGGCAGCTTCATCGGCGGCATGCCGAGATACGAGGAGCCCGCCTTCGCCCGCTTCGGGGCGGCCGACAGCACACCGACGAGGCCGCGCTTGGGTACGCGGCGGCCCGCGGCCGTCATCCCGGAGTTGCCGAGGAAGGCACGCTTGCCGACACGTGCCTCGGCGATGTGGAGCCAGCCGCCGCCCAGCTCGTACGAGGCCACCATCGTGTCGTCGGCGAGGAACGCCCCGTCGCCGACCGTGGTCATGGCGGGCAGCGCGAGCACGGTCGACGCCTCGACCCCGCGCCCGATCTTCATGCCGAGGGCCCTCAGCCACACCGGCGTGAAGAGGCTCGCGTAGAGCGGGAAGAGGTGCACGCGTGCCATGTCCATCAGCCGCTCGGTCGCCCACGCCTGCCAGGCGACCCGGCCGTGGACCGGGTGGTAGCCCTCGCGCAGCCCGATGGAGAGCGCGCGCACCCCGACGAGGATCAGCAGCGCGTACGTGATCATGGCGGCGGCCGTCGCGAACGGTATGGCGGTCAGTGCCGCCGCCACGGCCTCGCCGAAGCCGGTACGGCCACCCACGAAGGAGCCGATCACCAGCAGACCCGGCAGCGCCGCGAGTGCGGGCAGCAGTCCGAGGACCAGCGAGGTCACCGTGTACATCACGGTCCAGCGGCGCCGGCGCACGGGGCGGCCCTCAGGGAGGCGGCGATTCGCCTTGCCCTTGCGCGAGGCAGGGACGCCCGACCAGCGCTCGCCGGACGGGACCGTGCCCGTCACACCCGAGCCGGGGGCGATCTCGGCCCGCTTGCCGACCCGCGCGCCGGGGAAGAGGGTGCTGCGGGCGCCGACCGTGGCGCCGGCCCCGATCCGTACGGTGCCGATGTGCAGCCGGTCGCCGTCCAGCCAGTGACCGGACAGATCCACCTCGGGCTCGACGGCGGCACCCTTGCCGAGCCGCAGCATGCCGGTCACCGGCGGCAGGGCGTGCAGATCGACGTCCTCGCCGATCTGCACGCCGAGCGCCCGGGCGTAGTACGTGAGCCAGGAGCCGGCGAGGCCGGTCGCGCCGCTCAGCTCGGCGAGCCGCTCGGCGGTCCACAGCCGCAGATGGGTGCGTCCGCCGCGGGGGTAGGTGCCGGGGCGCACCCCACGCAGCAGCAGCCGTGCCCCGCCCGCCGCGATCACGATCCGCCCGGGCGGGCTGACGACGAGCAGCCAGCCGAGCGCGACCCACCACCACGAGACGGCGGGTGCCCAGGGCAGCCCGACGACGTTGTTGACGGCGGCGGCCACGACGCTCCACCGCAGTCCGGCGACGGTGAGCAGCGGCAGCATGAGCAGCATCTGCGTGACCCCGGTGCGCAGGGGCACCGGCCGCACCGTGCGGACCTTCGCGCCGCCCGTGGAGGCGGCCTCCAGCGTCCGCGCGAGCGCGCCGAGCGTCGGGTTCTGGTAGATGTCGCCGACGGACCCGGTGCCGAACCGCTCCCGGATCCGCGACACCAGCTGCGCCGCGGCGAGGCTGCCGCCGCCCATGGCGAAGAAGTCCGCCTCCGGTCCGGTGACGGGCGTCCCGAGGAGTTCGGCCCACTGCTCGGCGAGCCATGCCTCGGTCCCGCTGAAGCCGGCATCGCCGCCGGAGGTCTCCGGTCCGCTGCCCGGCAGCGGCCAGGGCAGCGCATCGCGGTCCACCTTGCCGGACGTCCGGGTCGGCAGATCGTCCACGACGGCGATGACGGGCACGAGCGCGGCGGGCAGCTCCTTGCGTAGCCGGGCCATGGCATCGGCCACGTCGAACTCGATGCCGGACTCCGCGCCTGACGCGATGTCGGACTCCGTGCCCGGCCCGATGCCGGCGATGTCGGACTCCGTGCTCGGCCCGATGCCGGCGATGTCGGTCTCCGCGCTCGACTCCGTGCTCGGCCCGATGTCGGACTTCGCGCTCGGCTCCGTGCTCGGCCCGATGTCGGACTTCGCGCTCGGCTCCGTGCTCGGCCCGATGTCGGACTTCGCGCTCGGCTCCGTGCTCGGCCCGATGTCGGTCTTCGCGCTCGGCTCCGTGCTCGGCCCGATGTCGGACTTCGCGCTCGGCTCCGTGCCCGGCCCGATGTCGGTCTCCGCGCCCGACTCCGTGCCCGACTCCGCGCCGGCCCGCGGGCCGGCGGTCGCGTCCTCGACGGCTTCGGCGTCGGACGACTCCTCGGCGCCGCGGCTCGGCACCACGTAGCCCACCAGCAGCTGGTGCCCCGCGCCCGTCGTGCGGACCGCCGCCGCCGCGCCCGCGACGCCCGGCAGGGCCTGGAGCGCCGCGTCGATCTCGCCCAGCTCGATACGGCGGCCGCCGAGCTTGATCTGTTCGTCCGCGCGGCCGACGAAGAGCAGGCCCTCCGCCTCCGCGCGGACCAGGTCGCCGCTGCGGTAGGCGCGGTCCCAGCCCAGTGCGGGCAGCGGTGCGTACTTCTCGGCGTCCTTGGCCGCGTCCAGGTACCTCGCGAGTCCGACGCCTCCGATCACGAGCTCACCGGTCTCGCCCAGCGCCACGATCTCGCCCCGGGCGTCCACGACCGCGAGCTCCCAGCCGTCCAGCGGCAGCCCGATCCGTACCGGCCCTTCGCCGGTCAGCGGGGCGGCGCAGGCGACGACGGTCGCTTCGGTGGGGCCGTAGGTGTTCCAGACCTCACGCCCGGGGACGG
Source organism: Streptomyces sp. NPDC054841 (assembly GCF_053611045.1). NCBI lineage: Bacteria > Bacillati > Actinomycetota > Actinomycetes > Kitasatosporales > Streptomycetaceae > Streptomyces > Streptomyces sp. NPDC054841. The sequence goes on from NZ_JBSGZO010000333.1 coordinate 9,170, forward strand.
CCATGCGCTCGGCCAGCTCGGGCGGGCAGGCCTCGCCCCCGAAGATCAGCAGCCGTACGTCGTCGAGTGCCTCGGCGGGCCAGAGCGCGGCAAGTGTGGGGACCGTCGAGACGACGGTGATGCGCTGCTCGACGAGCCAGGGGCCGAGGTCGAGGCCGGTGCGTACGAGGGAGCGGGGCGCGGGCACCAGGCAGGCGCCGTGCCGCCAGGCCAGCCACATCTCCTCGCAGGAGGCGTCGAAGGCGACGGAGAGCCCCGCGAGCACCCGGTCGCCCGGGCCGAGCGGTGCGCCCGTCAGGAAGAGCCGCGCCTCGGCGTCGACGAAGGCGGCGGCGCTGCGGTGGCTGACGGCGACACCCTTGGGCTTCCCGGTGGAGCCGGAGGTGAAGAT
>NZ_JBSGZO010000334.1:0-9544 GCF_053611045.1 Streptomyces sp. NPDC054841
GTCCCGCCCGGCGCGATCACCGCGGCCGCTGCTCCCGCCGCGAGGGCGAGTGCGGCGGCCAGAGATCTGCTGGCCATGAATCCTCCTGCGGCTCAGGGAGGGAGAAAAACCGAGGGAGGGCCGGAGTGGGGATTGAATGTTCTTGCTGCAAAACTGCAAGGCCCTCTGCGCAGGTGACCGTAGGGCCAGATGGTCCGTGGGTCAACGGTTGAGACACGTGCGTGACACACGGACGACATCATTCCGCAAGAACTTTCAGTCGTCCTGGCCCGACGCTCGTCGTGGAGGTGAGACCGCTACGAAGTGGCCTGGCTCGTCCGATCCACCGTCATGGGTTCCCGCGGGTACTGCGGGACGATCCACAGCAGGGTCACCTTGTTGACCGGCACCCTCCACCCGGTGCTGGACACTGTCCGCGACGGTGCTACCCAGCACGGGCGGGACCATCACCGGGCGGCACCAGAACAGGGCATCCACCCGGTGATGGTCCTGGCCGTCGGTCGGGATGCCTTCCCGCAGGTGCAGCAGCGGCCCTGCTTCCACCGCACCCCGGTCTCCTCCCAGATCTCCCGCTCCACCATCCGGCTCGGCGGCTAGCCAGGCCGCTGACCCCGCTCGGAGGCCACCGCGAGGCCGGCTCCGGGTAGTCGCCGTGCACGAGGCGAATCTGCTGGTCGCGGACGATGAGGCCGCAGACCACAGTCCTGATCCGGCTAACCGAAACGGATACCCCCCTTTCGGTATTGGTTCAGTTCCGTCATGACAGCGGTGCCAGGATGGGGGGATGACATCGTCCGGTTTCGACCGTCCCCTGCCCGCCCCCGAGCGGCCCTTCCGTCTGATCGTCACCGGCGGCGGGACCGGAGGGCATACGTACCCCGCTCTGACCGCCGTGCGTACGCTCCAGTCCCGACTCGCAGCCATGGGCGGAACGCTGGATGTCCTATGGGTGGGAACGAACGGCGGTCTGGAGGCCCGGATCGCGGCGGCCGAGGGAATCAGGTTCGCTCCAGTGGCAACCGGCAAGATCCGCCGGGCCAAGAACCCGCTGAAAATGGTGTCCCCCGCCAACGTGAAGGACATCGGCCGGGTAACCGCTGGGTGTCGCGCAGGCCCGCTCCATCGTGTCCTCCTTCCGCCCCGACGTGGTGCTGGCCACGGGCGGCTACGTCGCCGTCCCGGTCGGCCTGGCCGCCAAGATGTGCCGTCACCCCCTCGTCATCCACGAGCAGACCGTCCGTCTGGGGCTCGCCAACCGAGCCCTTGCCCGAGCCGCCACTCGTATCGCCGTGTCCTCGGAATCGACCATGGCGCTGCTGCCGGACTCCGTCCGCGCCATCGCGACGGTCACGGGCAACCCCGTACGGCCCGAGGTTTTGTCCGGGCAGGCAGACAAGGCCGTCGAGGCCCTGGGTCTGCACGGCTTCAACCGAGCCCTCCCCACCATCTACGTCACCGGCGGCGCGCAGGGATCGGTGCAGATCAACACCGTGGTTCGGGACAGCTTGCCGTGGCTGCTGTCCCGCGCCAACGTCGTCCACCAGTGCGGGGAAGCGAACCTGCCCGAGCTGCGTCAGCATGCTGCCACGCTTCCCGCCGATCTCGCGGCCCGCTACCTGCTCACCGGGTTCGTCGGCTCCGAGCTGCCCGACGTCCTCGCCATGGCCGACGTGGTGATCTCCCGGAGCGGTGCGGGGACGATCGCGGAGCTGACCGCGCTCGGCAAGGCAGCGGTCTTCATTCCCCTGGCCACCTCGGCGGGCAACGAACAGGCCCACAACGCACGTCATCTGCACGACGCTGGGGCGGCGGTCGCTCTCCTGGACCGTGTGTCGGCGGAGACCTTGCAGGACGCCGTGACACCCCTCCTGACAGACCCAGAGAGGCGGGGCGAGATGGCTCAGCGCGCCTTGTCCCATGGCCGGCCAGACGCGGCGGAGCGGCTGACAGACATGGTGCTGTCTGCCGCCGCCCGCAACTGACATCCGTCCCGGGTCAGGTGTTCTCTGCCGACAACGCCCTTGTCCAGTCGCTGCGGTCGCCGAGCTGGTCGTTGTCCCGCATGTAGTGCATGACCGCTTCAGACTCGTCCTGAGCCCGTGGGGCGATCCGGTCGATCCGGGGAAGTGTGTCCGAGATCAGCAGACGACCGTGGCGCATGGCCCGCTCCCACACATCCCGCACCTCGTCGATCTCGGGCCAAATGGAGAACACGGCTTCCGCGATGACGGGTCCTGAGTCCACGCCCGGATCGATGCCGTGGATGGTGATGCCGTGCAGGTGCTCGCCGTTGCGGAGCGCCCAGTTCACCGGCCGGGCGCCTCGGTACTGCGGGAGCCGGCCGGGATGACAGTTGATGATCGTGTCGGTGGCGTCGATCAGGGCCTGGCCAATGATCCTGTCGTAGAGGACACTGAACACCAGGTCGCAGCGGCCCGGTTCCAGGTCACGCCAGTCCCCGGACCGCAGGACGCGCGTGGAAGGCCAGCGTTCAGCGACGTGGTCGGACAGGCGCAGGTCCCACTCCGGCTCCTGCGCGTTCGGGAGCACCGTGTCCAGCACGGTGTCCGGGAGACCGGCGATCGTCTCGCAGGCATGGAGGGCAAGGGAGCCCTTGCCCAGGACGGCCGCCCGCCTCACGACAGCGCCTCTGCCAGGGTCTCCGCGACCACGGCCACGTCCCGCCCGGTCATGGCGTGGTGGAACGGCAGCGTCATGACCGACCGGCCGATGTCCTCGGTCACGGGCAACGGCCGGCGCCAGGCAGAGAACGCGGGCTGGAGGTGATTGGGCGGGTAGTGCGTTCCGACCCCGACGCCCTTGGCCTGCATCCGCTTGAACATGACGTCCCGGTTGTCCACCAGGACCGCGCACAGGGAGGGCACCGACCGGTCCGCGTCCACGTCCACCAGCGTCACGCCCGGCACGCTCTTCAACGCGGTGGCGAACGCGTTCCACAGATCCCTGCGTTCGGTCTCGGCCCTGGCGAAGTGTGAGAGCTGGACCAACCCGATCGCCGCGTTGATCTGCGACAATTGAGCGCGCAGCCCCGGGCCCCCGACCCGGTATGCGGTGGACCGGGCCCGCTCGGCCGGGGACTCGACCATGCCGAGCAGACGCATGTGGCGAGCCCTGACGGCCTGCCCCGGGCTGTTGGGGACGATTGTGCCGCCCTGGCCGCAGGTCAGGTTCTTGATCGGGCCGAAGCTGAAACAGGTCACTGTCCCCGTCGCGCCGACCCTCACCTCCCCTTGGCGGGAGCCGAAGGCGTGCGCGGCGTCCTCGACCACAACGATGCCGCGATCGGCCAGCAGACCGCTCATTGTGCCCAGGTCGACGGCCCGCCCCCCGTACAGCACTGGCATCACGGCGCGGGTTGCCGGGGTGATCGCCTCGGAGATGTCCTCGGCGGTCACGCACAGGCTGACGGGGTCGACCTCGCAGAACCGTGGGACGGCCCCACACGCCACGATCGCCTGCACCGTCGCGCAGAACGTCATAGACGGCACGACTACCTCGTCTCCGGGACCGATCCCAGCAGCCATAAGGGCGATCTGGAGCGCAGCCGTGCCGGAGGACACCGCGACCACGTCCGGCACGCCCAGGAATCCGGCCAGCTCCCGCTCGAACCGTTCGGTCACCTCCCCGTGCCCGTACTGGCCGCTGTCAAGCACCTCGGCCACGGCCTCGGCCTCACCGCCGTACAGAGACGGCCTCGCGTTCCTGCCGAAAGACTCCACGCTCATCGGGTTCCCCTCTCGGTTGCTGCCGTCAGACTGATCGCGGCCATCTGCGCGTGCGGGTTCCGCAGCAACGGTGCCCACCGGCCGGGGTTGCTCCGGTACCACTCGACGGTCTCCGCCAGGCCCTGGCTGAGGTCCCGGACGGGCCGGTACCCGAGGCTGGTGATCTTCGTACAGTCCATGGCGTAGCGGAGGTCGTTGCCTTGCCGGTCGGGGATGTACTGCACCGCCTCCCAGCCGGAGCCGCACGTCTCCAGCAGCTGTTCGGCCAGCTCCCGGGTGGTCAGGTCAGTGCCGCCGCCGATGTTGTAGACCTCCCCGGGCATGCCGTGCCGCAGGACCAGCTCGATGCCCTGGCAGTTGTCCTCGACGTGCAACCAGTTCCGCACGTGCTGACCGGTGCCGTGCAAGGTCACGCCCTTGCCCTTGAGGAGGTTGGTGATGAACAGGGGGATGACCTTCTCCGGGTGCTGGCACGGCCCGTAATTGTTCGAGGACCGCGTCACACATACCGGCACGCCGTACGTGTGCGCGTACGAGCGGGCCACCAGGTCACTCGCGGCCTTCGACGCCGCATACGGGATGGTCGGCCGCATCGGCCAATCCTCCGTGGCAGCCCCGGTCTCCAGAGGCCCGTACACCTCGTCCGTGGAGACGTGGACGAACTTGGTGATGGCCCCGGACCGCATCGTGGCGTCGAGGAGCGTGTGGGTGCCCAGCACGTTCGTCGACAGGAAGTTCCCCGCCTCGAAGAAAGAGCGGTCCACGTGCGACTCGGCCGCGAAGTGAACCACGGCCGTGTGCCGCCGGACCAGGTCATCTACCAGGTCCGTGTTAAGGATGTTGCCCTCGATGAACGCCAGTTTGGGGGAGAGGAATGCCTCCCCCAGGTTCTGGATGTTGCCCGCGTAGGTGAGGGCGTCGAGGACGGTGACCTCGGCGATGTCCTGAGCGGTCAGCAGGCGTTTGACGAAGTGTGAGCCGATGAACCCTGCTCCACCAGTGACAAGCACTTTTTCCATGTGACGGCTCCCTGTGTCGTCCGAGGCGGCGAGGCCGGCTGCCTTCGCCGCGACGGGAGTTCTGGAGATGGATCGTGCTCAGTTGTGCTGCGTTCCCTGCTGCTGGGCGTGTGCGGCGTACCGCAGCAGGAGGTCAGTGGATTTGGCGAGGAGACGCAGTGTCGCGGCCGGGTCGGTGCCCTGGCTCTGGGCGACGGTCCGTGCGTGCCGGACGGTGCTCTGGGCGATGTCCTTCGCCCGTCCCTCTTCGAGGGCGTCGGCGTATGCCTGCGCGGGATCGGCGAGGAGACCGATGTAGGAGCGCAGCCCCTTGCGGAGCTCATCGGCGGCGGGGCCGGTCGAGGTGGCGTAGGAGGCAAGGGTCATCGCCAGTGCGGAGTCCTGGGCGATGTCCTGGGCCGTGGGCGCGCGCCGCACGGCGGTCACCGCTCGGTGTCCTCGGCCGGGGTCACCTGTTCGTCTTCGTCGGGCAGAGGTCCGGTTCGGGCCAGGAAAGCGTCCCAGCCGTGCTGCGCCCGCTCGATCAGCTCGGCCGACGGCTGTCCGGGGTGGGTGCTCTCTCCGGGTACTCGGACGGGAAGGGGCTCTTTCTGCGGCTGGTTTCCGTTCATCGTGGTCTCCGGGGCTGGGTCGTGGTCAGGGGTGCCGCTGCCCGTCGGGGGGGGGAGGCGGGGCGGGCAGCGGCGGCATGGGGCTGCCCGGTCAAGGGGAGGGATCAGGCGTGCAGACCGGTGGAATGCCAGCCAGCGGCGGCGGCAGCGATGTTCCTGCGGCGCTCGACGTCCCCGGCGCTGCGACGCGGCCGGGTGTCCTCAGTGCGGGCGGCCACGAGGAAACCGCCCTCGTGGGAGATGTGACGGTGCAGCGCCTCGAAGCCGTCGCCGGCCGCGACCATGGACGGCGAGAACGTGACGATGCCCCGCGCGATGCCGGTGGCGAGCAAGTCGAGGACCCGAGTCCAGCCGGGACGCTGGTCGAGCGGCTGGAGACGGTCGCGGTCCCGGACCGTGTCGACCACGGGCCAGTCGCGGGCATGTGCGTGCTGGTGGACGTGCTCGGCGATCAGGTCCGATGCGTCGTCCTCGGCGGTGCACACCTACAGGACGACCGGCACTCGCGTCCCGGTCTGAGACTCAGTCAGCATGCCTTCATAGTCACCATTGGATCACCGTAGGTGAATCCACGGGGCGTGGCACTCCCCGAAGTTGGCCCAGCCACGAACACCACGCCCCGTAGCAGCCGGAACGCCGCAACAGCGGCGACTGCTACGGGGCGTGATAGTCGAGCCTCAACCGGCCAGCAGATCAGCGCCGAGGACTCCACCCAGCTTCCGCAGAGCCCCCTTGTTCGCCTTCCCGATCCGCCGACCCAGAATGACGGTCAGGGCCTGGTGCCGCGCCCACTCCGGATGTTCGGTACACACCGTCATCAGGGTGTCCAGCGCGGTGTCCCACATCCGCGCCTCGCACTGCGCCGTCGCGAGATCCAGTGCCAGCCGGTTCTGCGTGGCCTGTTGCAGCGCCGACCGGTCACCCAGGCTCTTCGCCAGCGTCAGCGCCTTCCCGGCCTGTCCCAGGGCCACGTTGATCCCCACGGCCTGAGCGGTGGCGTACACCGGGCCGAACGAGACGCCGTTCGTGGTGATGTCCTGACCCATCCGCGCACCGACCGCATGAGCGTGACTGATGAGATCACCCGCACGGTCAGCATCCTCCCGCCGGGACGCCACCACCGACGCGAACACGATGTGGCACCCGTACACCGCCAAGCGGTTCGAGTCGTTGTCGGTGTAGCGGGGCTCGATCGCGTTCGCGGCCCGCTCCGCCACCTCCTGAGCCTGCGCAAGCCGCGAGTCCCGCAGGTACACCCACGACCGGCCAGAGGCGACCAGCGCCTCCCGCAGCGGGTCGAGCGCCAGTTCCGCCTGAGTCTGAGCGTGCCCCACCGCCGCATAGGCGAGGTCCCGCGCGCCCATCAGGTTCGCGCAGTACGCGGCGAGCCTGTACGAGTCCGACAGGACACCGCGAGCCGCGCAGACCCGGTCGGTCGGCGCCGCCCCGACGGCTGCTGCTGCCTGTCTCAGCAGCGGAGCCACCGCCAGCGCAGCACCGGTGTAGTCCCCGAGCTGGTACAGCCCCCACGCGGCCTCCATCGAGGCCGCGTGCGCCGCTTCGTCCGGCGGCCCGGTGTCCACGCCGATCCGCGCGGCCGTGTCGTGGACGGCCACCGACAGGCCCCGAAGAGCAGCACGGTCGGCAGCGGCCATCGCCCGGCGCGGAGCCTGCTGACCCACGATCACCGACACGTCCGTGTGCAGCGCCTCCGAGACCCGCAGCAGCGTCGGCAAGCTGACAGTGCCGCCCTGCTCGATCTTGCGGATAGTCCCCACAGACACCCCGGCGGCCTCGGCCAGAGACTCCTGAGTCCAGTCCGTGCCCCGCAGGAGCTTGACCCGCTGCCCAGTGGTGTAGCTGTCCCAATCGCCCATACCCTGAACCCCGATCCTGTGATTCGCCTCACAGGCGACGGTACGCGCGTCGGAGCGCGTCGCGTAACAGGCCCGCCCCACCTGCCAGTTCGACGAAATGGGGCGGACCCCGCGCTCTATGCGGGAGCGGGCAGCACCCCGAGCAGGGCGGCCAGCCGCTCCACCGTCTCGGCCTGCCCGTCCGCATGGACCGTGGTAATCCCGAGTGCCGCCGCCGGGAGCAGGTTCAGCATGTTGTCGTCCACGAACACGCACTCGGCACCGGTCAGACCCATGCGGTCGAGGGTCCGCTGGTAGATGACCGGGTCGGGCTTGGCGATGCCTTCCCGCTCCGAGATCACCGTCACGTCGAACAGGTTCCAAACACCGACTGCCGCGTACGGGTCGTACGGGTCGAGACCGAAGCTGTTCGACAGCAGCCCCACCGTCATCCCGGCAGCCCGAGCCGCCCGAGCCAGGCCGATCATGTCGGCAGCCGGGCGCACACCCGACCACACGCGCCCCATCAGGTTGTGGTGGTCCTCCACCCCCAGCAGCGCGGCCGTACGGCGGTTCCACTCCGCCTGCGACAGCCTCCCCGCCTCCAAAGACTCGTACAACGACCGCCCCTCCGGGTGGTCTTCGAGCGTTGTCTTCCACGCCCTCGGTTCCAGCCCCTGGGCCGCACACCAGGCCCGATGAGACTCCATTACCCCCGTAGTCAGTACACCCACGAAGTCCAGAATCAGACCCCGATAGGGCATGCGACTGTCAGTGCCGCCAGCCACGCTTCCACCCATCCCTTCCCGGTCAACCCACAACACCGCGACGTTACCCGCCATCCCCACTGCCAGTCGGGCGGTGGGACGGCCGGATCTTCCTGCGCAACTGTGTTGCAACCTCCGCAACAAGGGCCCGGCCAGGGGCAGAACCATCCCTTCACACCGGTCGCCATGACGCCGATCGTCGGGGCAGGCTCGGGGACGCCCGTCTCCTTCACCTCGTCCTCGTCGTGGCCGGTCCAGCAGCCCCCACCGCCAGGCGACACCGAATGTCAGGGCCTGGGAGGCGGAGCCGAGGACGCACCAACCCTCGGACGACGCCTGCGCGTCTTGGGCATAGCCATCGGCTGCGGTGGCGCATACAGCGGAGTACTCCAGGTCCACTGGGTCGACGCCAACGCCGTCCCCGAAGCCTTCGTCGACACCACGGCAAGCACCCTCCGCCACTACCTGAACAACGGCGCGCTCCCTGGACGGCTGGCCGACGCCATGAGTGCCTGAAACGCGGGCCGCCGATAACGGACGGGCCCCGCTCAGTCCGGCGCCCGCGCCGTCGAGCCCCGTACCACCAGCTCGGGCTGGAAGACGTACTCCGTGCTCGGCACGGGATTGCCCCGGATCTCCTCCAGCAGCGCACCGACCGCCGCCGACGCCATGGCCTGGACGGGCTGCCGCACGGTGGTCAGCGGCGGATCCGTGAACGGGATCAGCGGCGAGTCGTCGTACCCCACCACGGACAGTCCGCCCGGCACGTCGACGCCGCGCTCCCGGGCGGCCCTGATGACACCGAGCGCCATCATGTCGCTGCCGCAGACGATGCCGGTGCAGCCCGCGTCGATGAGGTCGGCGGCCGCCGCGTGTCCGCCCTCGACGCTGAAGAGGGTGTGCCGGACGTACCGCTCGGCGTCCGGTCCCGCCGCCTCCAGGAAGCCCTCCGTCTTGCGCCGCGACGGTACGTACCGGACGGGCCCGACCGCGAGCCCGATCCGCTCGTGCCCCAGCTCGGCGAGATGGCGTACGGCCATCGCCGCCGCCATGTGGTCGTCGGGCGAGACGAAGGGGGCGTCGACGAGCTCGTTGTAGCCGTTGACGAGCACGAACGGGACCCGGCGCGCGGCCAGTTCGGCGTAACGGCCCTGGTCCGCGGCCGTGTCCGCGTGCAGCCCGGAGAGGAAGACGATGCCGTCGACGCCGCTCTCCTCCAGCTGCTCGACGAGTTCGTCCTCGGTCGCTCCGCCGGGCTGCTGGCAGCACAGCACCGGCGTGTAGCCGTGTCCGGCCAGGACCTGCTCGATGACCTGGGCGAAGGCGGGGAAGATCGGGTTGGTCAGCTCCGGCACCACCAGCCCGATCAGCCCGGCGCTGCGGCGGCGCAGCCGTACGGGACGCTCGTAGCCGAGGATGTCGAGCGCGGCGAGCACCCGTGTGCGGGTCGCCGCGGAGACTCCCGGCTTGCCGTTGAGGACACGGCTGACCGTGGCCTCGCTGACTCCCGACTGGGCGGCGATGTCGGCGAGCCGAGGGGTGGCC
>NZ_JBSGZO010000335.1:0-2710 GCF_053611045.1 Streptomyces sp. NPDC054841
CGGCTCGTTTGAGAGACACCCAAGTAGCACGGGGCCCGAGAAATCCCGTGTGAATCTGGCGGGACCACCCGCTAAGCCTAAATATTCCCTGGTGACCGATAGCGGATAGTACCGTGAGGGAATGGTGAAAAGTACCGCGGGAGCGGAGTGAAATAGTACCTGAAACCGTGTGCCTACAAGCCGTGGGAGCGTCGGACACTTTTCGGAGTGTCTCGTGACTGCGTGCCTTTTGAAGAATGAGCCTGCGAGTTAGCGGTGTGTAGCGAGGTTAACCCGTGTGGGGAAGCCGTAGCGAAAGCGAGTCCGAACAGGGCGTTTGAGTTGCACGCTCTAGACCCGAAGCGGAGTGATCTAGCCATGGGCAGGTTGAAGCGGAGGTAAGACTTCGTGGAGGACCGAACCCACCAGGGTTGAAAACCTGGGGGATGACCTGTGGTTAGGGGTGAAAGGCCAATCAAACTCCGTGATAGCTGGTTCTCCCCGAAATGCATTTAGGTGCAGCGTCGTGTGTTTCTTGCCGGAGGTAGAGCACTGGATAGGCGATGGGCCCTACCGGGTTACTGACCTTAGCCAAACTCCGAATGCCGGTAAGTGAGAGCGCGGCAGTGAGACTGTGGGGGATAAGCTCCATGGTCGAGAGGGAAACAGCCCAGAGCATCGACTAAGGCCCCTAAGCGTACGCTAAGTGGGAAAGGATGTGGAGTCGCAGAGACAACCAGGAGGTTGGCTTAGAAGCAGCCACCCTTGAAAGAGTGCGTAATAGCTCACTGGTCAAGTGATTCCGCGCCGACAATGTAGCGGGGCTCAAGCGTACCGCCGAAGTCGTGTCATTGCAGTACATACCCCCAACGGGGACTGTGATGGGTAGGGGAGCGTCGTGTGCCGGGTGAAGCAGCCGCGGAAGCGAGTTGTGGACGGTTCACGAGTGAGAATGCAGGCATGAGTAGCGATACACACGTGAGAAACGTGTGCGCCGATTGACTAAGGGTTCCTGGGTCAAGCTGATCTGCCCAGGGTAAGTCGGGACCTAAGGCGAGGCCGACAGGCGTAGTCGATGGACAACCGGTTGATATTCCGGTACCCGCTTTGAAACGCCCAATATCGAGCCCATTAATGCTAAGGCCGTGAAACCGCCGGGTGCGTCTTCGGACAATCTCGGAGTGGTGGAGCCGCTGACCCAAGGTGGTAGTAGGTAAGCGATGGGGTGACGCAGGAAGGTAGTCCAGCCCGGGCGGTGGTTGTCCCGGGGTAAGGGTGTAGGACGCACGGTAGGCAAATCCGTCGTGCACATAGTCTGAGACCTGATGCCGAGCCGATTGTGGTGAAGTGGATGATCCTATGCTGTCGAGAAAAGCCTCTAGCGAGTTTCATGGCGGCCCGTACCCTAAACCGACTCAGGTGGTCAGGTAGAGAATACCGAGGCGTTCGGGTGAACTATGGTTAAGGAACTCGGCAAAATGCCCCCGTAACTTCGGGAGAAGGGGGGCCACGTCTGGTGATCCAATTTTCTTGGTGAGCTGGGGGTGGCCGCAGAGACCAGCGAGAAGCGACTGTTTACTAAAAACACAGGTCCGTGCGAAGCCGTAAGGCGATGTATACGGACTGACGCCTGCCCGGTGCTGGAACGTTAAGGGGACCGGTTAGCTCCATTTCGGTGGGGCGAAGCTGAGAACTTAAGCGCCAGTAAACGGCGGTGGTAACTATAACCATCCTAAGGTAGCGAAATTCCTTGTCGGGTAAGTTCCGACCTGCACGAATGGCGTAACGACTTCTCGACTGTCTCAACCATAGGCCCGGTGAAATTGCACTACGAGTAAAGATGCTCGTTTCGCGCAGCAGGACGGAAAGACCCCGGGACCTTTACTACAGTTTGATATTGGTGTTCGGTTCGGCTTGTGTAGGATAGGTGGGAGACTTTGAAGCGGCCACGCCAGTGGTTGTGGAGTCGTCGTTGAAATACCACTCTGGTCGTGCTGGATGTCTAACCTGGGTCCGTGATCCGGATCAGGGACAGTGTCTGATGGGTAGTTTAACTGGGGCGGTTGCCTCCCAAAGGGTAACGGAGGCGCCCAAAGGTTCCCTCAGCCTGGTTGGCAATCAGGTGTTGAGTGTAAGTGCACAAGGGAGCTTGACTGTGAGACCGACGGGTCGAGCAGGGACGAAAGTCGGGACTAGTGATCCGGCGGTGGCTTGTGGAAGCGCCGTCGCTCAACGGATAAAAGGTACCCCGGGGATAACAGGCTGATCTTCCCCAAGAGTCCATATCGACGGGATGGTTTGGCACCTCGATGTCGGCTCGTCGCATCCTGGGGCTGGAGTCGGTCCCAAGGGTTGGGCTGTTCGCCCATTAAAGCGGTACGCGAGCTGGGTTTAGAACGTCGTGAGACAGTTCGGTCCCTATCCGCTGTGCGCGTAGGAATATTGAGAAGGGCTGTCCCTAGTACGAGAGGACCGGGACGGACGAACCTCTGGTGTGCCAGTTGTTCTGCCAAGGGCATGGCTGGTTGGCTACGTTCGGGAGGGATAACCGCTGAAAGCATCTAAGCGGGAAGCCTGCTTCGAGATGAGTATTCCCACCTCCTTGAGAGGGTAAGGCTCCCAGTAGACGACTGGGTTGATAGGCCGGATGTGGAAGCCAGGTAACTGGTGAAGCTGACCGGTACTAATAGGCCGAGGGCTTGTCCTCAGTTGCTCGCGTCCACTGTGTTAG
>NZ_JBSGZO010000335.1:2806-9533 GCF_053611045.1 Streptomyces sp. NPDC054841
GGGTTGATAGGCCGGATGTGGAAGCCAGGTAACTGGTGAAGCTGACCGGTACTAATAGGCCGAGGGCTTGTCCTCAGTTGCTCGCGTCCACTGTGTTAGTTCTGAAGTAACGAACATGCCGAGACCACTGTGTGGTCGGCCGGTTCACATCTTCATAGAGTTTCGGTGGTCATAGCGTTAGGGAAACGCCCGGTTACATTCCGAACCCGGAAGCTAAGCCTTTCAGCGCCGATGGTACTGCAGGGGGGACCCTGTGGGAGAGTAGGACGCCGCCGAACAATTTTTGGGGAAAGCCCCGGACCTTTTGGTCCGGGGCTTCTCTGCGTTCAGGCACCCCTGGGTACAGGCCATACCGAGCTAAGGGTAAGGTCAGGGGGCATCATTGGCACGTTCGGCACAGGAGGCCCCCGGGTGGAGGTCCAGGAGACTCGCGTTCAGACGGACCGGGTACTCACCATCCCCAACATCCTCAGCATGGCTCGCCTGCTTGGCGTACCGCTGTTCCTGTGGTTGATCCTCCTGCCTGAGTTCGGCGGGCCGAAGGCCGATGGATGGGCACTGCTCGTGCTGGCGCTGAGTGGTATCAGCGACTACCTCGACGGGAAGCTCGCCCGGCGCTGGAACCAGATCAGCAGCCTGGGGCGGATCCTCGACCCCGCTGCCGACCGGCTTTACATCCTTTCCACGCTGGTTGGGCTGACCTGGCGCGAGATCCTGCCGCTCTGGCTGACCGTGGCCCTATTGGCACGGGAGTTGATGCTCCTGGTGATGGTGGGAATCCTCCGCCGGCACGGCTATCCGCCGCCCCAGGTGAACTTCCTGGGCAAGGCGGCTACCTTCAACTTGATGTATGCCTTCCCGCTGCTCCTGCTCAGTGACGGAAACACGTGGCTTGCGTCACTTGCCAAAGTTTTCGGATGGGCGTTCGCAGGATGGGGTACAACTCTCTATTGGTGGGCAGGGATCCTCTACGTGGTTCAGGTCCGCCGACTCGTCAAGGCTGATGCCATGGCCGATTGAGCCGTTTGCACGGAGCTGTGCAGAGTCCGCCGGTCCGCATGTGACACGAGAAGGGCCTGCCCGGACGGGTGAAGTCGGCTGGACCGTCGTCTCTTCAAGGAGGACGCTTCCGACATGAAGGCCGTCGTGATGGCTGGTGGCGAAGGAACGCGACTTCGCCCCATGACCTCGAGCATGCCCAAGCCACTCCTGCCGGTGGCCAATAGGCCGATCATGGAGCATGTGCTGCGCTTGCTGAAGCGGCATGGGCTCAATGAGACCGTTGTAACCGTGCAGTTTCTCGCCTCCCTGGTCAAGAACTACTTCGGTGACGGCGAAGAACTGGGGATGGAGCTCACCTATGCCAACGAGGAGAAGCCACTCGGCACCGCGGGAAGCGTGAAGAACGCCGAAGAGGCGCTGAAGGACGATACGTTTCTCGTCATCTCCGGTGACGCTCTCACCGACTTCGACCTGACCGATCTCATCTCCTTCCACAAGGAGAAAGGCGGTCTCGTCACGGTGTGTCTGACCCGGGTGCCGAATCCCCTGGAATTCGGCATCACCATCGTGGACGAACACGGTCAGGTCGAGCGATTCCTCGAGAAGCCGACCTGGGGTCAGGTCTTCTCCGACACCGTGAATACCGGAATCTACGTCATGGAGCCCGAGGTCTTCGACTATGTCGAGGCCGACGTACCGGTGGACTGGTCCGGTGACGTCTTTCCGCAGCTCATGAAGGAAGGCAAGCCGATCTACGGCTATGTCGCCGAGGGCTACTGGGAGGACGTGGGCACGCACGAGAGCTATGTGAAGGCCCAGGCCGACGTCCTCGAAGGCAAGGTCGATGTGGAGCTCGACGGCTTCGAGATCTCGCCGGGCGTATGGGTCGCGGAAGGCGCCGAGGTGCATCCCGACGCGGTGCTGCGCGGTCCGCTGTACATCGGGGACTACGCCAAGGTCGAAGCCGATGTGGAAATCCGCGAGCACACCGTCGTCGGCTCCAATGTGGTCGTGAAGAGCGGAGCGTTCCTTCACAGGGCCGTCATTCACGACAACGTCTACATCGGGCAGCACTGCAATCTGCGCGGCTGTGTGATCGGCAAGAACACCGACGTAATGCGGGCAGCGCGTATCGAGGACGGCGCTGTCATCGGGGACGAGTGCCTGATCGGCGAGGAATCGATCGTTCAGGGGAATGTACGGGTCTATCCGTTCAAGACCATCGAGGCCGGCGCCTTCGTCAATACCTCGGTCATCTGGGAGTCGCGGGGCCAGGCGCACCTCTTCGGCGCGCGTGGCGTCTCCGGAATCATCAACGTGGAGATCACGCCTGAACTTGCCGTGCGTCTGGCCGGGGCGTACGCGACCACGCTGAAGAAGGGCGCGACCGTCACCACCGCGCGAGACCACTCGCGTGGTGCGCGGGCATTGAAGCGGGCGGTGATCTCGGCGTTGCAGGCCAGCGCCATCGACGTACGCGACCTGGAGAACGTGCCGCTGCCCGTGGCCCGTCAGCAGACGGCGCGAGGCAGTGCGGGCGGCATCATGATCCGTACGTCGCCGGGAGTGCCGGACTCCGTCGACATCATGTTCTTCGACGAGCGCGGCGCGGACCTGTCCCAGGCCGGGCAGCGGAAGCTGGACCGGGTGTACGCGCGGCAGGAGTACCGGCGTGCGTTCCCGGGCGAGATCGGGGACCTGACCTTCCCGGCCAGCGTCTTCGACTCGTACACCGGATCGCTGTTGCGCGATGTCGATACGACGGGGATCGCAGAGGCAGGTCTCAAGGTCGTTGTCGACGCGTCGAACGGCAGCGCCGGGCTTGTTCTGCCGAGTCTGCTCGGCCGGCTCGGCGTGGACGCGCTGACCATCAATCCCGGCCTGGACGAGTCCCGGCCCACCGAGACGGCCGATGCCCGCCGGTCGGGGCTGGTCCGGCTCGGGGAGATCGTGGCATCCGCGCAGGCGGCGTTCGGTGTGCGTTTCGACACCGTCGGTGAGCGGTTGTCGCTCGTGGACGAGCGCGGGCGGATCGTGGAGGACGACCGGGCCCTGCTGGTCCTGCTCGACCTCGTGGCAGCGGAACGACGCAGCGGGCGTGTGGCACTGCCCGTGACGACGACACGGATCGCCGAGCAGGTCGCGGCGTACCACGGCACGCAGGTCGAATGGACGACCACGTCGCCCGACGATCTGACCCGGGTCGGCCGGGAGGAATCCACCATCTTCGGTGGAGACGGGCGCGGCGGCTTCATCGTTCCCGAGTTCAGCAGCGTTTTCGACGGCACGGCGGCGTTCGTGCGGCTCATCGGGCTGGTGGCCCGTACACAGCTCACACTGAGTCAGATCGACGCCCGCATTCCGCGGGCGCATGTACTGCGGCGTGACGTGGCGACGCCTTGGGCGGTGAAGGGGCTCGTGATGCGCCGGATCGTGGAGGCGGCGGGAGACCGGTCGGTCGACACGACGGACGGTGTACGGGTGGTGGAGGCGGACGGCCGGTGGGTGATGGTGCTGCCCGACCCCGCCGAGGCCGTCACCCATCTGTGGGCGGAAGGCCCGGACGACGCGTCGGCCCAGGCCCTTCTCGACGAGTGGTCCGGCGTGGTGGACAGCGCAGGTCAGTGAGGTAGGTGCCAGGTGCGCCGGAGGGCGGCGAGGTCCGCCTTCCGGCGCAATGGTGGGGCCATTCGGCGGTAGCGGCTCCGACGTGCGACGATGTGCGGCATGCCGCAGCAGCCCCCCGTTCGGAGCACCGCCTCACCGCCGCCGCGCCCTGATGCCTCCATGTCGCTGCTGACCAATGTCATGGACCACAGCCTCGACGACGGCTACGCGGAGGCGACGGCCCGCAGGGAGGCCGAAGGAGGCGGACTGCCCAAGACGCTGCGGTCCAGATTGTGGCTCGCGGCAGGTCTGGTGCTGGCGGGGCTGGTCGTGACGCTCGGTGCCGCGCAGGCGCGGATATCGGCACCGGTCGTGGCGAAGGAGCGCGAGGAGCTCATCGACCGCATCGACGCGGAGACCTCGGCCGTGGACGATCTGGAAGTCGACGTCGACCAGCTCCGTGACGAGGTGGAAGAGCGGCAGCGCAAGGCGCTGCAGCAGCACGGCGGAGACCAGGGCGCGCTGGCGGCGCTGCTCTCGGGCGCGACGGAGGTGAGTGGTCCGGGCGTCAAGCTGGTCGTCGACGACGCCGAGGACAGCGGGTCGGGCGGCGGCGGTCCGCGGGAGAGCAGTGGGTTCTCCGACACGGGGCGGGTCCGTGACCGGGACATGCAGCGGGTCGTCAACGGATTGTGGCAGTCCGGAGCGGAAGCCGTCTCGATCAACGGACAGCGGCTGACCGCCCTGTCCGCGATCCGCGCTGCGGGCGACGCCATACTGGTCGACAACAAGCCGCTGGTGCCGCCGTACACGGTGCTTGCGGTGGGGGACGGGAAGAAGCTCAGCACCGCCTTCCAGGACAGTGCCGACGGCCAGTACCTGCATGCGCTGCAGGAGAACTTCGGCATCCGCACCAGCATTTCCGCGCAGGAGCAGGTGCGCCTGCCTGCCGCGCCGAGCCTGATCGTACGTACCGCAGAGCCGAGGTCCGCCAGTGCCGGAACGGGCACCGGGCAGGGCACGGCAGACACTGGGAAGGGCACATCGTGATCGCCGTACTGGGCCTCGTCGTGGGAGTCGTGGTCGGACTGTTGGTCCGGCCCGAAGTGCCGGCGGTGGTCGAGCCCTACCTCCCGATCGCCGTCGTCGCGGCCCTCGACGCGGTCTTCGGCGGCCTGCGGGCCATGCTCGACGGGATCTTCGTGGACAAGGTCTTCGTGGTCTCGTTCCTGTCGAACGTCGTGGTCGCCGCGCTGATCGTGTTCCTCGGCGACAAGCTGGGCGTCGGCGCCCAGCTCTCCACGGGTGTCGTGGTCGTGCTCGGCATCCGGATCTTCTCCAACGCCGCCGCCATCCGCCGGCACGTGTTCAGGGCGTGAGGGCGATGAGCGACATGGAGCAGAAGTCTGAGGAGCGGCCGGAGCCGCAGGACCGGCATGAGCCGCAGGAAGGGCAGGACTCGCAGGACCGGCAGGACTCGCGGGGGCAGCTGCCGGGAGCGCAGTCGGAGCGTGGGAAGGACGGTCGGGACACCGGTGGCCCGGAGATCGCCGGCCCGGAGATCGGTGTTCCGCAGGCCGAGGACCCGCAGGCCGAGGACCCGCAGACCGACGGCCCGCAGGCGGAGTCGCCGCAGACCGCACCACCCGCAGAGGAACCACAGCTGACAGGGCGCCGCCGACTCGTCGCCAGCCTCTGGCCGCCGCGCGTCACCCGGGCCCAACTCATCGTCGCTGTACTGCTGTTCGTCCTGGGCCTCGGCCTTGCCATCCAGGTCCGCTCCAACAGCGACAACAGTGCTCTGCGCGGTGCGCGCCAGGAGGACCTGGTGCGCATTCTCGACGAACTCGACGACCGCACCACGCGGCTCGAGGACGAGAAGCAGCGCCTGGAGGACCAGCGCACCGAGCTGGAGACCAGCTCGGACCAAGCGGAAGAGGCGCGCAAGCAGACCCTGGAAAAGGAGCGCCAGCTGGGGATTCTTGCCGGTACGGTGGCGGCCGAGGGTCCGGGTATCACGCTGACCATCGACGACGGCTCCGGCGCGGTCGAGTCCGACATGTTGCTCGACGCGATCCAGGAGCTGCGTGCTGCGGGCGCCGAGGCGATCCAGGTCAATGGCGTCAGGTTGGTCGCGGACTCGTACTTCTCCGGCGGGGACGGCGACATCCAGGTGGACGGCAAGAAGATCAGCGCGCCGTACCGCTTCAAGGTGATCGGCAAGCCGCAGGATCTGGAGCCGGCGCTGAACATCCCCGGAGGCGTGGTGCAGACCCTGGAGAAGGAGCAGGCCACCGCCACGGTGACCCGGTCGGAGAAGATCGTCGTGGATGCCTTGCGGCCCGTGGAACGGCCTGACTACGCTCGGTCGTCCTCCTAGTGGGACGGGGGCGCGAGGGGGTGTCCGGACATGGGCAACAGGTTGCGGGGGGTCGACGCATCGTAAGCGTGCTGCGTGGTGGAAACTGTCCGGAGGGTACGGACGTTGTGAGGATGTCCGGGTCGGTAGGTGTGTTCATTCAGGGTTCCTGCCCCACGGGCGGGTCTATTTCGGTCAAGGGGAATCGCCCGTGAAGTTGTTTGGGAAGTTGTTCGGCAAGAGCGCACGCGAGGACAGCGGCACTGCCCGTCATCGCGCACCGCGCCATGGCCAGGAGGCGGAGCAGAGCGGCGAGCGCCCGCTCTTCCGGGACGAGGTCGCCGGCTCCGGCGGTGACATTCCCGGCGGTCAGGGCGCGTCTGCTGTTGACCCTGCCGGTCCCGGCCGCATAGGTTTCGGGGAACCGTCAACCTCAAGTACGGGTGGAGGGTTTACGCCCGACCCGTACGCATCCCATGCCCCCGCGGGGCAGCCGCGGCAGGAGGATCCGTCCATGCCGGTTTGTACGCGATGCGGGAATCGCAACGCCGAAACCAGCCGCTTCTGCTCCAACTGCGGCGCGCCGCTGCGGTCCGGAGCGCCGGCCGAGCGTGCCTCGGAGACGACCTCGACGATCTCCATCTCCGGGATCGAAGCCTATGAGGCCGAGGTCACGGGGCAGACACCCATCCCTTCGCTCTCGCCCGAGGCCCAGGCGGCCGTAGAGGCCCTGCCGCTCGGCTCGGCGCTGCTCGTGGT
>NZ_JBSGZO010000336.1:0-9531 GCF_053611045.1 Streptomyces sp. NPDC054841
GGTACGGGTTCCCGTACCGGGGCCTTCGTATGTCCGGCTGGGGCGTGGCCGCTGCCCGGCTGTGCCCACGCGGCGCAGCCGCACGATCGGGGGTGCTGCCGCCCCCCCGCTCCTCGATCGCCGGAGGGGTTCACCGGCCGTGCGGGGGTCCGGGGCTCGCCCCGGCGCTACGGACGCCGCGCCGATGTCACCCGGTACACGTCGTACACGCCCTCCACGCCCCTGACCGCCTTCAGGACATGGCCCAGGTGCTTGGGGTCGCCCATCTCGAAGGTGAAGCGGGAGGTGGCGACGCGGTCGCGGGAGGTCTGGACGGCCGCGGACAGGATGTTGACGTGCTGGTCGGACAGGACGCGGGTGACGTCCGAGAGCAGCCGGGAGCGGTCCAGGGCCTCGACCTGGATGGCGACCAGGAAGACCGACGACTGGGTGGGGGCCCATTCGACGTCGAGGATCCGCTCGGGCTGCTGGGACAGGGAGTCCACGTTGACGCAGTCCGCGCGGTGGACGGAGACTCCGCTGCCGCGGGTGACGAAGCCGATGATGGGGTCGCCGGGGACGGGCGTACAACAGCGGGCGAGCTTCACCCAGACGTCGTCGACGCCCTTGACGACGACACCCGGGTCGGCGGCGGCTCGGCGCTTGCGGCCGCGGACCCGGGACGGCGGAGCGGTTTCGGCGATGTCCTCGGTGGCGGCCTCCTCACCGCCGAGGGCCTGGACGAGCTTCTGGACGATGCTCTGGGCGGTGACATGGCCCTCGCCGATCGCCGCGTACAGCGAGGAGATGTCGCTGTAGCGCATCTCGTGGGCCAGCGTCACCAGGGAGTCGCCGGTGAGGATGCGCTGGATCGGCAGGTTCTGCTTGCGCATGGCGCGCGCGATGGCGTCCTTGCCCTGCTCGATCGCCTCGTCGCGGCGCTCCTTGGAGAACCAGGCGCGGATCTTGTTGCGGGCGCGCGGCGACTTGACGAAGCCGAGCCAGTCGCGCGAGGGGCCCGCGCCGGTGGCCTTGGAGGTGAAGACCTCGACCAGATCGCCGTTGTCGAGGGTGGATTCGAGCGGCACGAGGCGTCCGTTGACGCGGGCGCCTATCGTGCGGTGGCCGACCTCGGTGTGCACGGCGTACGCGAAGTCGACGGGGGTGGCGCCCGCGGGGAGCGCGATGACGTCGCCCTTCGGCGTGAAGACGAAGACTTCGTTCCGGGACAGGTCGAAGCGGAGGGACTCCAGGAACTCGCCCGGGTCCTCGGTCTCCTTCTGCCAGTCCAGGAGCTGTCGCAGCCACGCCATGTCGTTGATGGCGTCCTTGTCCTTGCCGGCGCCCTTGGGGACGTCCGTACGCACCTTGGAGGCACCGGCGGAGGGATCCTGCTTGTACTTCCAGTGCGCGGCGATGCCGTACTCGGCGCGGCGGTGCATGTCGAACGTGCGGATCTGGAGTTCGACGGGCTTGCCGTTGGGTCCGATGACCGTCGTGTGCAGCGACTGGTACATGTTGAACTTCGGCATCGCGATGTAGTCCTTGAACCGCCCCGGGACCGGGTTCCACCGGGCGTGGACGGTGCCGAGCGCCGCGTAGCAGTCGCGGACGGTGTCGACGAGGACGCGGATGCCGACCAGGTCGTAGATCTCCGCGAAGTCACGGCCGCGGACGATCATCTTCTGGTAGACGCTGTAGTAGTGCTTCGGCCGGCCGGTGACCGTCGCCTTGATGCGGGCGGCGCGCAGATCGGACTGGACCTCGTCGGTCACTATGGCGAGGTATTCGTCGCGCTTGGGCGCCCGCTCGGCGACGAGCCGCACGATCTCGTCGTACATCTTGGGGTAGAGGATCGCGAAGGCGAGGTCCTCCAGCTCCCACTTGATGGTGTTCATGCCCAGCCGGTGCGCCAGCGGGGCGTAGATCTCCAGCGTCTCGCGGGCCTTCTTCTCCTGCTTCTCCCGCTTGAGATAGCGCATCGTGCGCATGTTGTGCAGACGGTCGGCGAGCTTGATGACCAGGACGCGCGGGTCCTTGGCCATGGCGACGACCATCTTGCGTACGGTCTCGGCCTGCGCGGCCTCGCCGAACTTGACCTTGTCGAGCTTGGTGACACCGTCGACGAGGAGGGCGACCTGGTCGCCGAAGTCACGGCGCAGGGTGTCCAGGCCGTACTCGGTGTCCTCGACGGTGTCGTGCAGCAGTCCGGCCATCAGGGTGGCCGGGTCCATGCCCAGCTCGGCGAGGATCGTGGTGACGGCGAGCGGATGCGTGATGTACGGGTCGCCGCTCTTGCGCTTCTGGCCGCGGTGCCAGCGCTCGGCGACCTGGTAGGCGCGCTCGACCTGGCGGAGCGTCGAGGTCTCGATCTTCGGGTCGTTGCTGCGGACGATCCGCAGCAGGGGCTCCAGCACCGGGTTGTACGGGCTGGAGCGCTGGACGCCGAGGCGGGCGAGGCGGGCGCGGACCCGGTTGGAGGAGCCGCCGGAGCGAGCCGCAGGAGCCGGCGCAGGCGCCGGGGTGGGCTTCGAGGCCGACACAGAGGCAGAGGCCGAGCCGTTCGCACTCCCCCAGCCCTCGGCCGGAGAAACCCCCGTCCGACGCTCGGGCGCCGCGGACCCGGTCGGCTCCGCGGACTTCTTCTCGGGCGTGACAGGGGCCGCCACAGCCTTGTCGGCCTGCTGGTCGGGCTGCGCGGTCGCGGGCTGGGCCTCGTCTGGCAAGAGCGCTCCTCGTGGCATCCGGGTCCCCCGGTCAGGCCCGGAGATCCCATGGTATCGATCCCGGGCGCCGGGCTCGCCCCGGGACGGTGGACTGTCCAGAACGCGGAACGGGCACCCGGTGTTCCCGGGTGCCCGTTCCGTATGCCTCGAAGGCTGGTCAGAGGGTGATCAGAGCCTTGAGCGGGGCCCCGCGCAGGGCCGGCTCCAGGCGGGCCCGGCCGCCGAGGAAGCCCAGCTCCATGAGGATCGCGACGCCCGCGACCTCGGCGCCTGCCCGCCGGATCAGCTCCAGCGACGCCTCGGCCGTGCCGCCGGTGGCGAGGACGTCGTCGATGACCATGACGCGGTCGTCCGCGTCGAGGTCCTCGGCGTGCACCTCGATCTCGGCGCTGCCGTACTCCAGCTCGTACGCCTGCGACAGCGTCGCTCCGGGGAGCTTGCCCGCCTTGCGTACGGGGACGAAGCCGAGGCCCGCCCGCACCGCCACCGGCGCGGCCAGGATGAAGCCGCGCGCCTCCAGGCCCACGATCTTCGTCGCGCCGTGCGTCACGCACAGCTCGGCGAGGGCCTCGGTGAGCGCGGTGAAGGCCGCCGGGTCCGCGAGGAGGGGTGTGATGTCCTTGAACATCACGCCCGGCTTCGGGTAGTCCGGCACATCGCGGATGCGGCTGAGCAGCAGCTCCTGAGTGGTGGCGGTCATCGGCGCTTCCCCGAGGGGCGGCCCCGGCCGCGGCCGCGCTGGCCGACGACGGCACCGGCCGCCGCAGGCGCGTCCTGCGGCGCGTCCGGGCCCGCAGCGTCGGGCTCCTCTGCGGACTCGCCCTTGGCGGCCGCGGCCGCCCGCTTGGCGAGAACCCGCTTCTTCAGGGCCTTCATCTGCGGCTCGCGTTCCTTCAGGTCGGCGACCAGCGGAGTGGCGATGAAGATCGACGAGTACGCACCGGCGGCGAGACCGACGAACAGCGACAGCGAGATGTCGTTGAGCATGCCCGCGCCGAGGAAGCCGCCACCGATGAAGAGCAGACCGGCGACCGGCAGCAGCGCCACGACCGTGGTGTTGATGGAACGCACCAGCGTGCCGTTGATCGAACGGTTGGCGATCTCGCTGTACGTCCAGCGGGTCTGCTTGGTGATGTCCTTCGTGCCTTCCTTGAGGCTGTCGAAGACGACCACCGTGTCGTACAGCGAATAACCGAGGATCGTGAGCAGACCGATCACCGTACCCGGCGTGACCTCGAACCCGACCAGGGCGTAGATACCCACCGTGATCGTGATGTCGTGGATGAGGGCCACGAGAGCCGCGACCGCCATACGCCATTCGAAGGCGATCGCCAGATAGATCACCACGAGGATCATGAAGACGCCGAGGCCGGTCCAGGCCTTGTTGGCGATCTGCTCACCCCAGCTGGGGCCGACCAGCTCCGCGTTGATCTCGTCCGCGGGGAGCTTCATGTCGTCGGCGAGCTGCTTGCGCACCTCGTTGGACTGCGCGGTGTCCAGCTCGCTGACCTGGATGCGCAGCGTGTCGTTGCCGAGCTTCTGGACGATCGCCGGGTGGCCGGAGGCCTCCTGCGCGTACTCCTGGGCCTGGGTGACGGACACGCTCGTCTTCGGGGTGGTGAAGACGGCACCGCCCTTGAACTCGATGCCCATGTTGAGACCCCGCACCGCCAGGCCGACGATGGCCGTGATGGTGATCAGGATCGAGATGCCGTACCAGATCTTCCGCTTGCCGATGAAGTCGTAGCCGACCTCACCGCGGTAGAGCCTGGCGCCGATGGTGCCGAGACGCGACATCTCACGCCTCCTTCGGGTCGATGGGGGCGGAGACACGGCGCGTACGGCGCAGCGGGGGCTTCGCACCGAGACGCTTCGGGTCCAGTCCGGACCACGGGTGGCCGCTGGAGAAGAACTTCGTCCGGGCGAGGATCGTCATGATCGGCTTGGTGAAGAAGAACACGACGACGACGTCGAGCAGGGTGGTCAGACCGAGCGTGAACGCGAAGCCCTGGACCTTGCCGACGGTGACAATGAAGAGCACCGCCGCGGCGAGGAACGACACGAAGTCGGAGACCAGGATGGTGCGCCGGGCGCGCGGCCAGGCCCGCTCGACGGCCGGGCGGAGCGTACGGCCTTCGCGGATCTCGTCACGGATGCGCTCGAAGTACACGATGAACGAGTCGGCGGTGATACCGATCGCGACGATCGCACCGCAGACCGCCGGCAGGTTCAGCGCGAAGCCGATGGCCGGGCCGAGCAGGGACATCAGGGTGTACGTGAGGATCGCCGAGACCAGGAGGCTCAGCAGGGCGACGATGGACAGGCCGCGGTAGTACACCAGCAGGTAGATCACGACCAGCGCGAGGCCGATGGCGCCCGCGATGAGGCCGGCCTTGAGCTGCTCACCGCCGAGCGCGGCGGTGACGGTCGTGACGCTCTGCTCCTGGAAGCTCAGCGGCAGGGCGCCGTAGCTCAGGATGTTGCCCAGGTCCTGGGCGGACTGCTGGTCGAAGCTGCCGGAGATCTCGGCGCTCGCGCTGAGCGTCTGGTTGACCTGCGGGGCGGAGACGACCTCGCCGTCGAGCACGATCGCGAACTGGTTCATCGGCGAGGGCTGCTGCGACAGCTTGCTGGTGATCGCCTGGAACTTCTTCGAGCCCGCGCTCGTGAAGTCCATCTGGACGATCCAGATGCCGCGCTGCGGGTCGAGGACGCCCTTGGCGTCGTCGACGTCCTTGCCGTTGACCTCGGCCGGGCCCAGGAGGTACTTCTCCCAGATGCCCGCGCTGTTCTTACCGCAGGCGGCGGTCGGGTCCTCGGGCTTCACGCCCTTGCCGGCGTTGGCACGGGCCGTCTTGTCCAGGCAGTTCAGCGCGGTGAACTTCTTCTCCGCCGCGGTCGTGGCGGGGTTGCCGGTGGGCGTCGGCGCCGGCGGCTGGGGGGCCTTCGGCTTGTCCGTGGCGGCGCCGGTCGGAGTGGGGGTGGGGGCCTTCAGCGCGTCGGTGACGGCACGGCCCTGGGTGGTGGGGCTGGAGCTGGGCGCGGTCGCCTTGTCCTTGCCGTCCGTGGCCTTGTCCCCCGGCTTGCCCGACGGCGAGGCGCTCGGGCTGGCGGAGGGCTGCGGCGTCGCCGGACCACCGGCCGCCACGTTGAGCACCGGGCGGAAGTACAGCTGGGCGGTGGTGCCCACCTGCTTCTGGGCCTGCTCCGAGTTCGTCCCCTTGGGGATGTTGACGATGATGTTCTCGCGGCCCTGGGTCTGGACCTCGGACTCGGAGACGCCCAGACCGTTCACACGACGCTCGATGATGCCGACCGCGGTGTTCATGTTGGTCTCGTTGACCGAGCTCTCCTTGCCGGGTTCCGGCACGGCCTTGAGCGTGATCGTCGTACCGCCCGCGAGGTCGATGCCCAGCCGCGGGGTGGTGTGCCCCGACCAGAACATCCCGCCGGTCAGCGCGGCCATGACGACCAGGATCAGAACCAGGGCACGCCCCGGCTTGCCCTGACCTCCCGGCGCCCTTCGGCCCTTCTTCGGTGCTGCCACCTTCTCGTTTCTCCCTGTCCTACCGTCCCGCGCCGGGTGTGCGACGTGACGGCCACGAAGTGTTGTGGGGACCTGCCCCCGCGGAAGAAGTCGGCACGCACCGGGGACCGCGGGCGCCGATGGGCGCGCCGCGGTCCCCGGTCGCGGCTACTTCGCGTCGGTGTCGCCGTCGCTCTTGTCGTCGCCCTTGGCGTCCTTGGCCTCGGGCGCGGCCTCGGCGTCGTCCGCCTCGTCCTTCTTGCCCAGGTCGATCTTGGCATCCGCGGCGTCGTCGGGGGCCCCGGCGTCGGTCAGCGAGGTGGGGGTACCTCCCGCGCCGCCAGGCGCAGGGGGCGCGTCGTCCGGGACGGCCGGGGTGTCGCTCTTGAGGTCGCTGTCACCGTCGCCGTGCACGATGCGGTTGTACTCCTCGTCGTCGAGGACGGCACCGATGGCGTTCTTCGCGAACACGAGGTGGACGCCGGGCGCGGCCTCGAGGAGGACCGTGTCGTCGTTGACCTCCTTGACGGTGGCATAGAGGCCGCCGATGGTCCGCACTCCGGCGCCGGGCTGCATCTGGTTCCGCATGTTCACCGCCGCCTGCTGCTTCTTCTTGGCAGAGCGGGTCATCAGGAACATGGCCCCGATGAGCACGATGAAGGGGAGAAGGGTCACGATATCCACGGGACGGAATTCCTTCGCACGACCGCGATGGGGAGCGGCCTGATCTACGGGGGTGGGTAAGCCGTCCTGGACGGGCGGCATCGGCGGAGTCTAAGCGAGTCCGCATCGATGGAACAACGCCCAGCATGGCACCCCGGTTCCCGGCCCGGCGACCCTCCGCGCCGTCACGCCCCGAACAGGCCCTGTTGTCCGCTTGCGCCTGCGCCCTGCTGCTGCGGCGGTACGAGGCCGAGATGCGCCCATGCCGCGGGCGTGGCCACCCGGCCACGCGGAGTGCGGGCCAGCAGCCCTTCCCGTACCAGGAACGGCTCGGCGACCTCCTCGACGGTCTCGCGCTCCTCCCCCACGGCCACGGCGAGGGTCGACAGACCGACCGGCCCGCCGCCGAACAGCTTGAGCAGGGCCTGCAGCACCGCCCGGTCGAGCCGGTCGAGGCCGCGCCCGTCCACCTCGTACACCCCGAGGGCCGCGGCCGCGATGTCGCGGGTGATCCGGCCGTCCGCCTTGACCTGGGCGTAGTCCCGGACGCGGCGCAGCAGCCGGTTGGCGATACGGGGCGTGCCGCGGGAGCGGCCGGCGATCTCGGCGGCACCTTCGGTGTCCGTCTCGACGTCGAGGAGCCTGGCGGAGCGGTGGATGACCCGCTCCAGCTCGGCGGGCTCGTAGAACTCCATGTGCGCGGTGAAACCGAAACGGTCGCGCAGCGGCGGCGGCAGGAGTCCGGCCCGGGTGGTGGCGCCGACCAGCGTGAACGGAGGGAGCTCCAGCGGGATGGCGGTGGCGCCGGGGCCCTTGCCGACGATGACGTCGACCCGGAAGTCCTCCATCGCCATGTAGAGCATCTCCTCGGCGGGCCGCGACATGCGGTGGATCTCGTCGAGGAAGAGGACCTCGCCCTCCTGGAGGGAGGACAGGATCGCCGCGAGATCACCGGCGTGCTGGATGGCGGGGCCGGAGGTGATACGGATCGGGGCGCCCATCTCCGCCGCGATGATCATGGACAGAGTGGTCTTGCCCAGTCCGGGCGCACCGGAGAGCAGGACGTGGTCGGCGGTGGCGCCGCGCGCGAGGGCCGCCTTCAGGACCAGGTCCAGCTGCTCCCGTACACGCTCCTGGCCGACGAACTCGTCGAGCGACTTGGGGCGCAGCGCCGCCTCGACGGCTTGGTCCTCCCCGTCGGCGGCCGCGCCGACAAGCCGTCCGTCGGCGGAGTCGTCGGTCGGCGGTGCGGTGTCGTCCCAGTTCACAGTGGATTGCCTCGCGGGTTCGGCGGGTTCGGCGGGTTCGGCGGGTTCGGCGGGTTCGGCGGATCGCGGATCGGGGACTGCGGGGTCCGTCAGCGGGTGCGGTTGAGGGTCTGGAGCGCAGCCTTCAGCAGCTGGCCCACGTGCGGCGCGCCGCCCGCCGCCTCTGCCTGCGGCGCGACCGCGGTGACCGCCTCGTCGGCCTCGCGCGTCGCGTAGCCGAGGCCGATCAGCGCGGCGTGCAGCTGGTCGCGCCAGGACTGGCTGACCGGGGCGCCGACGGCCGGCGCGGAGCCGAGCGGTTCACCGAGCCGGTCCTTCAGCTCGAGCAGCAGCTTCTGGGCGCCCTTCTTGCCGATACCGGGGACGGCGGTCAGCACCTTCTCGTCGTCGGTCGCGACCGCGCGCCGCAGCGCGTCCGGGCTGTGCACGGCGAGCATCGCCTGGGCGAGGCGCGGGCCGACACCGCTCGCAGTCTGGAGCAGCTCGAAGACCTGCCGCTCGTCGTCGTCCGCGAATCCGTAGAGCGTGAGGGAGTCCTCTCTCACGACCAACGACGTGGCGAGCCTGGCCTCCTGACCGATCCTCAGCTCCGACAGCGTGTTCGGCGTGCACTGGACGGCCATGCCGACGCCGCCGACCTCGATCACGGCGGTGGTGGGGGCGAGGGCGGCCACCGGGCCGCTCACAAAGGCGATCATGAAGTGCGGCCTTTCGCTGCGTGCAGGGCGACTGCCTGCTGGAGCCGGTTCTGGGCAGGGGCTCGCCAGATGTGACAGATGGCGAGGGCGAGGGCATCGGCCGCGTCGGCGGGTTTCGGCGGGGCGTCGAGCCGCAGCAGCCGCGTCACCATCGCGCCGACCTGCGCCTTGTCGGCGCGGCCACTGCCGGTGACGGCGGCCTTGACCTCGCTCGGGGTGTGCAGGGCGACGGGCAGGCCGCGGCGGGCGGCGCAGAGCATGGCGACGGCGCTGGCCTGGGCCGTACCCATGACCGTACGCACATTGTGCTGGCTGAACACCCGCTCCACCGCGACCAGTTCGGGCCGGTGCGTATCCAGCCATTCCTCTATGCCGCGCTCGATGGCGACCAGCCGGTGGCCGATGTCCGCATCGGTGGGGGTGCGCACGACACCGACGCCGAGCATCGTCAGCGGGCGGCCCGCGACGCCCTCGACCACGCCGATTCCGCACCGGGTCAGCCCCGGATCCACCCCCAGCACGCGCACGTGCCCACCCTCCCCTCTTCGCGGCCGAGCCCCCGCCGCTCTCGCGGAGCCGGCCACTCGCCGCCCTGGCTGCTCAATCGATGATTGCGGTCGCCAGACTAACCGCTGCCTCTGACAACGCGACGGGCCGACGGGGTGTGTCCC
>NZ_JBSGZO010000337.1:0-9525 GCF_053611045.1 Streptomyces sp. NPDC054841
GCCGGTGATGGTGGCGGTGCACCTTCCCGTGACCCGGTCCCAGATCCGCACCTCCTCCCAGCTGCTGGTGGCGAGCCAGGTGCCGTCGGGGGAGATCACCACCGAGCTGACCCAGCCCCTGTGGCCGGTGAGGGTGGCGGTGCACCTTCCCGTGACCCGGTCCCAGATCCGCACCTTGCCGTCGCCGCCGCCAGTGGCGAGCCAGGCGCCATCAGCTGAAATCGCAATCGAGGACACGCTGCCGACTCGCCTAGCGTCTGAAGACACAACACCATCAGGGATCCAGATCCGCACCGTCCCGTCGTCGCCGGTGCTGGCGAGCCAGGTGCCGTCGGGGGAGATCGCCACCGACGCCACCGAGCCGGTGTGGCCGGTGAGGGTGGCGGTGCACCTTCCAGTGGCACGGTTCCAGATCCGCACCGTTTTGTCGTTGCCGCCGGTGGCGAGCCAGGTGGTGTCGGGGGAGATCGCCACCGACTGCACGGAGTCGGTGTGGCCGGTGAGGGTGGCGGTGCACCTTCTCGTGACCCGGTCCCAGATCCCTGCCGTCCTTCCCGTTTCCCGGTTCCAGATCCGCACCGTTTTGTCGTTGCCGCCGGTGGCGAGCCAGGTGCCGTCGGGGGAAATCGCCACCGACTGCACGGAGTCGGTGTGGCCGGTGAGGGTGGCGGTGCACCTTCTCCCGACCCGGTCCCAGATCCGCACCGTCCTTCCTGTGACCCGGTCCCAGATCCGCACCTTCTTGTCGTGACAGATGGTGGCGAGCCAGGTGCCGTCGGGGGAGATCGCGACCTGGGGCACCACGCTGTCGTGGCCGGTGAGGGTGGCGGTGCGGGTACCGGTAGCCCGGTCCCAGATCTGCACCCTCCTCAGGTCGCTGGTGGCGAGCCAGGTGCCGTCGGGGGAGATCGCCACCGAATTCACCCAGTCTCTGTGGCCGGTGAGGGTGGCGGTGCACCTTCCCGTGACCCGGTCCCAGATCCGCACCTCCTTGTAGCTGCTGGTGGCGAGCCAGGTGCCGTCGGGGGAGATCGCCACCGACTGTGCTGACCACTGGTCGTGGCCGGTGAGGATTCGTTGGAGGGCTGGGTCGACATCGGGTAGTGGCCATTGGTTGCTGAGGACAGGCTGCTGGGCGGGATCGGTTTGGCGGGCGATTACCTGTTCGCGCCACTCCGGTTGGTCCTGTAGACGGCTGTACAAGATGCCGACGAGAGAGCGCTCGGGCTCCGTCGGCGTCAGGAGGTGAGCGGCTCGTGCGAGGCTTCGGGCCTGCGCGCGGGCTTGCGGGGTGCCGATATGTGCGAGGTCGCTCAACGGGGCGGTGGGACCCCGTTGGGTGATGCGGGCCTCCACCCAGCGGATGTCGCCGGCTGCGGCTTCAGCCTCCGTGGTCCGGCCAGCTGCCTGGAGGTGCTCGATGAGGTGATCCACGAGGTATCCGTCGGGCAGTTGCCACCAGGCACGGCTGGGTGCCGGAGTGGTGGCCGCGAGGGGTTCTGCGGCGGGCAAGGTTGCGGCGGCCTTGTCGATGAGCACGCTGTGGAGAACGCTCAGGTTGGCGTCGCCGAGGTTCGCGCGGAAGTAATCGCGGATGACGTCGTGGACGCTGATCCGGCCGCCCTGGGCGGGGGAGAGGGCGATCAGGGAGAGTCGTTCCAGAGTCGCGCAGAGGGTACGAGTCTGTGTTTCGGTGAGCCCGGCTGTGGCCTGCCACAGCATGCTGACCAGCGCAACAGGGATGGCTTCATCCTCGGCGAAGATCGCCAGCTCGGTGAAACGGTCGGCTGCGCCCGGGGGCAGCAGCTGGGTGGCTGCCTCAATCGTGGCTTTGACGGCTCGATTGCGTTCTCGAGGATCGTCGAGCCCCCAGGATGCAGCTTGATCATCCACCATGGCGGGACCGAGGGTGCGCAGTTGCCGCAGTGCGGTGCGGGCCGCATCTGCAGGGTCGGCACCGGTTGAGGTCTGCTCCGCGATCAGCCGGTTGGTGAGCCGCAGCAATAGCGCCCACCGGCCGGTGGCCTGGAGGAGGTCGTCGAGCAGATCCGCCGGGATGGAGGGAAGACGCCAGGTCAGTAGTGCCCGGGCTTGTTGTGGTGCCATCTGGTCGACGTGGATTCGGCGGCTGCCAGACGGGAGAAGGGACGGGTTTCGCGTCGTGATCAACCGCACGCAGCGGCGGCCGATATGGCGAAACGGGGCCAGTTGCTCGTCTTCCCACACGTCATCCAGGACGAGCAACGTACGAGGGCGCTCATCAAGGAGACCACCCAAGTGCTGGCCGGCCAGGTCAGGATCGTCGAACTCCACGGTGTCGCCGGTGATGAACCGGGTGACTTCGGCAACTTTGGCTGCGACGGCAGCTCGCCCCCTGACGTCACGGCCGATGGTGACCATGTAGATCCGACGGCGATAGAGCCATCGCACGCGCCAGTGGGCGCACACCGCGGTGGCGAGAGTGGTCTTGCCGAACCCGCCAGCCCCGGACAGGCCCGTGGTGATGCCCACGGGCCGGACACGCCAGCGTCCCACCGCATTGACGGCTTGCCGGGTTTCTGACCGCGCCACGAACCACTCCGGCACGGCCGCGGGTGGAGGCGGCGGTGGATCGTCCTGACCAGCACGTGGATGCACCTGCAGCCAGGTCACGAAGATAATGGCGACCACGGAGATGCCGAGGAGAACTCCAACCCAGGGCCATGGGTCCTGACGCAGTTCGTCCAGGATTCCGGGCCAGCGGGCCTGGCTGGTTGCCGCGTTGGCTGCAATCGCCACGGCGGCTGCCAGCAACAGGTTGATGACGGAGAAAAAGACCGTCACCACCGCGAATGTCCGTCCCCGCATCCCGCGCCCCCGAATGCCGCACTGGTTCCCGTCGAGAGCGGGACACTATCGGCATTCCCCTGCCGGGTCAGCGTGATGCTGCAACCCGGCGCAGCGGAGAAGAAGCCAGCCTTCCGCTGCCGTTCCAGCGCGGCCCGGGCTGGCCCAGCCAACCCTCAGCCAGCCCGCCGAGCTGAACACAAGAACTTGACAGGGAACTGTGCTCGTGCGAGCACTGCACGTGCCTGTCCGGGGCGCCGGCGATGGCCTGGGTCGGATTCCGCAAGGACGCCCTGAAGTGGACAGGCCCCGCAGGCGAGCCGACGTACTTCTCCACCTGGCCGACGCTGCACCGAGGTTCCTGCCAGCGCTGCCGAACCCAGCTCACCTCCGTTGCCGACGGCTCGGACATGATCATGGTGACGATCTTCAGCCTCGACCGCGGCGCCGAAGTGGTCCCAGTCGGACATAGTTACCGCGAAGAGGCGGCGCCGTGGTTGGCCGTTACCCTCGCCCCCGATCCGCAGGGGTGATCGTGACCGTGGCAGTGGCGCCGATCTCTCGGTGGCGGCACAGCTAGCCTTCCGGAGTGATCGAGCCCTCCTCGCTGCCCGGAGACCCCACCGAGCTGCATCTGCGCATTTCCTACGACGACGAACTCTGTGACACCCCGCAGGCGGACACCCTGGAGCGGTGGGACGTGGCCGTGCTGCACCGGCGGCGTACGCATGACGGCGGCCAGGGCCCGGCGCCGAGCAGCGACTGCGTCACCGCGGACTGCCGGTCGTGCAGGGTGGAGGATGTCGCCGTCGGGTCGATGACTTTCTACCGGGTGCATCTCGACCGCGGCCGGAATGCCTACTGGGCCATGGAGGAGGAATCCGACGAGCTGTACGAGACCGCCCAGGTCCTCCTTGACCCGCAGACGGGTTCGTTCACCAGCGAGGTCGGCGAGCTGCTGGAGTACATCGGCTCCGCGCTGCTCGTCATGGACCGGGTGACCTTGGATCCGCAGTGGCGCGGCCACGGCCTGGCGGCCGTGCTCGGCATCGAGGCGATCCATCGGCTCATGCCCGGCTGCCGGGCCATCGCCTGCTCACCCGGCATTACTGACTTCAGCAGCCAGCGTCTGAGGGATCGATCCGAGTGGGACCGCGTGAACACTAAGATCGCCCAGGGATGGGAGCGCATCGGGTTCCGCCTGTACCGCGACAACATCTATCTCGTCTCGCCCGCCTCGCAGGACCTGGAGGAGCAGCGCAGCGTACTTCGGGGGCGGCTCGCGGAACTCGGCGCATCCTGGAGGACCGCGACCTCCTGATGGCTCACCGCCGCAAGCACCTCCGGACCAGGATGCCGTGTCGGCTCGACGTTGAGGCTGGAGGTCTCGTCGCGGAGGCCAGGGGCAATTCTTCGCTCCCAGTGGATGGCATGGAAGCGACGTCGGGCACTCAGCGTTCTCCGCCAGGTGAGAGTGATCAGGCAGTGGGCCCGGGAGCTTGTTCCTCGCCAACCTTGGCGAGTAGGCCGACGCACGCTTCGCGCCACAGCTTGTACTCGTGCTTCTCCAGGACGTGGAATGCCTCGTCCATCGGGAACCCATCGCCCCGATAAGGAGTCGGCTCCTGGACCCGTTCGAGGAGACTCTGCAGTGCGACTCTCGGATTGTCCGTGTCGGCAAGCCGATCGTCACCGAGGACGAACTGGGCTTCGGTGCCTTCACTGACGTAGTGGCGGGTGCGCTCCCAAAGTGCGAAGTAGAGCTGCGTTCTGACGACCTGCTCCAGCATGAACGGGGTGTACGGTTCGCCGTCCTTGGCGGCCCGCTGCACGCGCTCCTCGGCCTCGGCGTGCCGGTCCCGCGCGATGCTGGCCAACCGCTTCACCTCGAACTCGATCTCCATGCATCCCCCTTGTGAGTCACTGGCTACGCCGACTCTAGCTACCGCCAAGTGCATACGCCGCTGAGAACGCCCGGCTGTCTGGATGGCGGTGTGCCCGACTATTCGTCCACCCCGACGATGAGAGCCATCCCATCGTGTCGCGAGGCCCATTGCGCATCGACGCCCGGATTTGTGCATCGTCTGCGCGTCCCCAACCGACAGTGCGCATAAAGACGTGGACCCTACAGGTGCGACTGTAGGTTCTCAGGCTCCGTGTCATACGGCGGCGCCGTGACCTGCGGTTCCGTCTGGCGTCTCACGTCGCGTCATCCGCCGGCTGTCTCAGCTTCCGTGTCATTTCCTCAGCTCTCGTGTTCTGTCCTGTCGCGGTGCAGCTGGCACGTGGGGACTCGGCGACCTGTATGAATGCCAGGTAGTTCGAGACTGCCGATGGCTGTCGATCTCAAACGGTCTGGCTTTCGCGGAAGTCCCGCTCGCCATGGAGACGGAAGTCCTGGCGATCGTCGGCCCCGTGACGACATTTGTACAAGACCGAAGGCCGGCAGCCCAGGCATCCTCCCGTGTATGGGTATCTACGACGGTAAGCATGTGCACGGGATGCACGTGGTCCACGACGGCCCGCGGGAGGCGCCGCCGATAGTGCTCATCCACGGATCGGGGGCCTCGGGCAGCTCCTGGGGCCCGGTAGTGCCGGCGCTGGCCAGCCGGTATCACGTCATCCGGATCGACCTCCCGGGCCACGGTCAGTCCCCGCCCGCGCCGTCGTACGAGGTGCCTGAGCAGGCAGCCGGCCTGGCCGCGGCGCTCGATGAGCTCGGCCTTCGTCCGGTCACCGTGGCCGGGCACTCCAGCGGCGGATACATCGCCACCGCGCTCGCCGAGCAGCGCCCGGACCTGGTGGGTTCGCTCGCACTGATCAGCAGTGGCCCGAGTCCCGACGCGCTCCTTCCGCAGCCCGTCTTCCTTCGGGTCCTGATCGGCCCGCCGCTCGGCCCGCTTCTATGGAGAGTCCGTTCCGACGCGATGCTCCGCCGGGGGGTGACCGCGGTGTGCAACCGCCCGGTGGACGTCCCGGACGACTTGGTCGCCGAGGTACGGGGCATTGGCTACCGCACGTTCAGGACGGTGCTGCGCCAAAACGGCGCGTACATCGCCGAGAGGAGCGTACCCGCGCGCCTGACCGCACTCGACGTCCCGGTTCTGGTGATCTTCGGCGCTGCCGACCCCCGCTGGGATCCGTCTTCGGCGCACCACTACGACACGGTGCCGAACGCGCGAGTCGAGCAGCTGCCCGACGTCGGGCACTTCCCCATGCTCGAAGCGCCGGAGGCGACCGGCGAGTTGCTGCTGCGCTTCGCAGCGACGGGCCGCTGACACCCATCGCCTACCCTGGTGCTGTGAGGTCCACCGAATCACCACCTGACGGGGCGTCGGTGGAGGTCGCCGTGCCCCGGCAGCCGGGCCGGCTGCCGGGGGTCAGCATGGCTGGGTTCCGCCAACGTGCTCTGGCGCGCGTGGATATCGCCATGGTCGCGCACCCCTCGGTGACTCTGTTCGTGGACCTGAGCGACGGAGACAGCCTTGTCTACGACGCCCACGGCCGGCGCGATTGCGGCAGCACGGTCGTTGGATTGGTACCGGGCGATCTTCGGCTCGGAGGCCGGGCGGCCGGCGGGATCGAGTGCCTCCAGATCCGGTTGTCGCCGGTCCTGGCGGTTGCGGTGTTCGGCGCATCGACCGACCTCAGCGGGACGGTGGTCTCCCTGGAGGATGTCTGGGGCCGCGACGCCGGGCGAGCCGAGGAAAGGCTGCGGGCCGCCGCGTCGTGGGACGAGCGGTTCACGATCGTAGTGGATGCCCTTGGCCGACGGATGAGTGCCCGCCCGTCGCTTGATCCAGAGGTGGCCGCTGCCTGGTGGCTGATGCTCACCAGCCGGGGACGGGTGCGCGTCGACAGCCTGGCGAACGAGGTGGGATGGAGCCGTAAGCGCCTGTGGTCCCGCTTCCGGTCCCAGATCGGCCTCACCCCCAAGCACGCCGCCCGGCTGGTGCGCTTCGACCACGCCGCCCATCTCCTCGCGGCGGGTAACGCCGCCGCCCAGGTGGCGGCCACAAGCGGCTACGTCGACCAGGCCCACCTCCACCGCGAGGTCAAAGCGTTCAGCGGGGTGACACCCACCGCCGTAGCCGCTGCGCCGTGGCTCGCCATCGATGACATCGCGTGGCCGACCTCGTTCGCGGACCTGACACCGTCGACGTCTCCGATGCGTCAGGTTCCGGCGAAGTGAGCTGAGGTCCCACGAGAGACGAGGCATCGGCTCTCAGCACGTGCCCGGATGAGAAGCGGACAGCACAAACGAGAACGGGTGGGAACCCGACAGGTTCAACGCGACAGGACATGTTCGATGCGAGCCGCTGACCTGGAACATGACATCGGCGTGAGACTGCGCCGGAGAAAGTGACGCTGGATTTGTGACCCCACAGCTGTCCAAGGACAGCAGTTTGTCCCGTGACAGCGAACCTTGAGCGCGTGCCATCGAAGGCTGATGACTGCTGAGTCGTGCCAACGTGGATTGACCGTAAGGTGGCCCGATGTTCGATCGGCTTGAGATCAGAGTGCTTCCCCCAGGCCCGCGATTTGCTGCACAGGTGCGGTTTTGGGTCAACGGGGAGGACGTCGTGCACGGCGCCGTGAACGGTGTCGTCGGCGATGGAGGCCGCGGGCCTTTTGCCAAGGACGCACTGCCTGCCGACCGCCCCAGCCCTTTGCGCGCTACGGACGAGGCCCGGCGCCTGTTCTTCGGTGAACCCGAATGCACGGCCGGCTGCTGCGGCGGCCTCAGCGCCGTCGTGCAACGAAGGGGAGGCATCGTGTGCTGGACGGACTGGGAGGCTCCGCGCCACGAGACCCCGCCGCGCGACTTTCACTTCGAGGCCACCCAGTACGACGCCGAACTGGCTCGGGCAGAAGCTGACCGATCTTGACGAACGGGCTGACGGAACCGCGCAAACTTCGATGGCACGGACTCAAGCTTCGCTGTCACAGGACACAGTTCGCCGGGGGCAGACAGGAAAGATCGCGGAAAGACTGGCCAAGGTGTGCGAGGGCATGTCAACGTAGACGACCTTGCAAGAAACCCCAGGTCAGAGAGGTGATTGCCCGTGACCGTAGCGCCCGTGGGCCCCGGTTTCTCCACCACCGTCGAAGCCCTGCGGCTGCGTGAGTGGCAGCTCGGCCCCGGCCAACCCACGCTCGTCATGGACCAGTTCTCCACAGAGGACTTCCACCTGATCGTGGACGACCGCACGGACGTGCACGTCAGCTCGAAGGACGGCCGTTTCTACCTCGGCTGGTTCCCGCTCGGTCGCCCCGGCACCGACGGTGAGGGATGGACGATCGCGGTCACCGGCACGGCCAAGGTGCCCGGCTATCACCTGTCGTTCGACACCGAGACGCCGGCCGACATCGTCGCCGCCGCCGTGGCGCGCGCGCTGGAGACATCGCGTCGCGTATGACCGTGCAGAGCCCACCGGAAGCCCTCACTCGGGCCGGCTAACTGCCGGCCGCAGGCCCGCTCCTTCGCTCCCCGTTTCCCCTCACCCCAGGAGGCTGTTCGTGATGTCCCCGGAGATGACCGTCGGTGATCTCATCGACCTGCTGTCCGCCTGCGACCGGAGTGCTCCGGTCCGCCAGGCCATGAACCCCTTCTTTCCGATGGCACACCGCCTGGCGCAGGTCGTGCAGTCGGTGGACGAAACCGGCCGGACCGTCGTCTACCTCGCCGAAGGGCGGGACGAGGACGCACAACTCGGCCATCTGCCGCCCGAGGTCGCCGTCGCCCTGACCTGGCAGGGCCCCGTCCAGGCACCTCCGCGCCGCCCCCGCCGCCGTGCCGGCGGCAACTAGACCCGAACCGAGCCCTTGGAGGCGCCCCTGTACCCCGACTTCCCGCTCGACCCGTCCACCCCGAGCGGCGAACAGCCCGCGTTCTGGGTCGGTCCCCGGCATCTGGCCGGTGACGATGGGCGCCTCTACGACGCCATCGCCGACACGCTGTCCGGCCTCGGCTGGACGAGCCTGACGATCGTCCGCGGACGGCACGAGCCGGACGAGGCACCGGAGGACCGTCAGGTCCTGCGGAGCACCGTCCTGCACATCAGCCCCGACACCCTCCGATGGGCGCAGTGGAGCCTGGCGGACGAGCCGTTCCACCTGGGAGACCTGCCGATCGCCTGGCAGATCTCCGCCCGAGCGGACACGAGCAGCCCGCTCGCGTCGTGGTCGGTCTACTTCACCACCGACGTCCCCGGCGAGGCTGTGGCCGACTTCCTCGTCGCGCTCGACGCCCGCGACCAGCCCGCCGTGCCGCTCGCCGGCCTCGAGCTGGTCCTCGACGCCGTCGCCGCCCACGGCTGGCTCCGCGACATCGACCAGCCCCACGCGGCAGCCACGGACCCGACGTTCACCTCGCACATCAGCCTCGGAGAGGTACC
Organism: Streptomyces sp. NPDC054841; assembly: GCF_053611045.1. Lineage (NCBI taxonomy): Bacteria > Bacillati > Actinomycetota > Actinomycetes > Kitasatosporales > Streptomycetaceae > Streptomyces > Streptomyces sp. NPDC054841. Next base: position 9,225 of record NZ_JBSGZO010000337.1, read on the forward strand.
GCCCCTCATCCAGGACGCCGACCCGCGCGCCCTGACCACCGAGGCCGACGAGGCGGGGCCGGCCGGATGGCAGGCATGGGCCGAGCCCGCGCTCGGCGCACCCTGCCTGTGGGCAGCCTCCTTCGGGGCCAGCGTCCCGCACGACCTCGTGGCAGCTTTCGCCGCCTCCCTCAGCTCGACCGCGCCGGTCCTGCGCCGGGTGCTGCCCGAGGCCACCCAGGAGCGCCTCCTGCGCGCGCCAGCCATCTAACATCCCGCGCACGGTTCCCGACGCACGCAGCCCGGCCCCTCCAGTTTGGAG
>NZ_JBSGZO010000338.1:0-9512 GCF_053611045.1 Streptomyces sp. NPDC054841
CCCCAAGACCCTCCCGCTACGGAGCATCCGCAGCGTCCGCAGCGCCCGCGACCGTCCGTACGGTCACGTCCGGTCGCCGAACGCCTCCAGGATCCGCTCGGCGGCCAGCGTGGCCGTCAACTCGCCCTCGCGGACCTGCTGTTCGAGGCCGGGAGCAAGGGTGCGTACGGCCGGATGGGAGCGCAGCCGGCCGAGGAGTTCGTCCTGGACCATGGCCCAGGCCCAGTCGACCTGCTGGTCACGGCGCTTCGCGGCGAGCCGGCCGCCGGCGTCCAGGAGCGCACGGTGCGCTTCCAGCCGCTCCCAGACGGTGTCGAGGCCGGTGGACTCGCGGGCGCTGCAGCTCAGCACCGGCGGGGTCCAGGCGGCGTCGGCCGGGTGCATCAGGCGCAGCGCGCCCGCGAGTTCGCGGGCGGCGGCGCGGGCGTCCCGCTCGTGCGGGCCGTCGGCCTTGTTGACGGCGATGACGTCGGCCAGCTCCAGGACGCCCTTCTTGATGCCCTGGAGCTGGTCGCCGGTGCGGGCGAGGGTGAGCAGCAGGAAGGAGTCGACCATGTTGGCCACCGTCGTCTCGGACTGGCCGACGCCGACAGTCTCCACCAGCACCACGTCGTAGCCGGCCGCCTCCATCACGACCATGGACTCGCGGGTCGCCTTCGCCACCCCGCCGAGCGTGCCCGCGCTCGGCGAGGGCCGGACGAAGGCCGCCGGGTGCACCGCGAGGCGCTCCATACGCGTCTTGTCGCCCAGGATGGAGCCGCCGGTCCGGGTCGACGAGGGGTCCACGGCCAGCACCGCGACCCGGTGCCCGAGACCGGTGAGCAGCGTGCCGAAGGCGTCGATGAAGGTCGACTTGCCCACCCCCGGCACTCCGCTGATGCCGATCCGCCGCGCCCTGCCGGTGTGCGGGAGCAGCTCGGTCAGCAGCCGCTGGGCCAGGGCGCGGTGGTCGGCCCGGGTGGACTCGACGAGTGTGATCGCGCGGGCGACGAACGCCCGCTTCCCGTCGAGCACACCCTTGACATAGCTGTCGAGGTCGATGGCCATCCGCGGCTACAGCTCGTCGTGGCCCAGGGCCGCGCCGAGCCGCTGCACCAGGTCGTAGGCCGCGTCGGGGATCACCGTGCCGGGCGGGAAGACCGCCGCGGCCCCCATCTCCAGCAGCGTGGGCACGTCCTGCGGCGGGATCACCCCGCCGACGACGATCATGATGTCGTCGCGGCCCTCCTCCGCGAGCTGCTCGCGCAGCGCCGGGACGAGGGTCAGATGGCCCGCCGCCAGCGACGAGACGCCCACGATGTGCACGTCCGCCTCGACCGCCTGCCGGGCCACCTCGGCCGGGGTCTGGAACAGCGGGCCGACGTCCACGTCGAAGCCGAGGTCGGCGAAGGCGGTGGCGATCACCTTCTGGCCGCGGTCGTGCCCGTCCTGGCCCATCTTGGCGACGAGGATGCGCGGACGGCGCCCCTCCGCCTCTTCGAACCGGTCGACCAGGCTCCTGGTGCGGTCCACGGAAGGCGACTCCCCTGCCTCGTTGCGGTACACGCCGGAGATCGTACGGATCTGGCTCGCATGCCGCCCGTACACCTTCTCCAGGGCGTCCGAGATCTCGCCGACCGTCGCCTTGGCACGGGCCGCGTCCACCGAGAGCGCCAGCAGATTGCCCTCCAGGCCGGGACCCGGGCCCCGCCCGGCGGCCTCGGTCAGCGCCCTCAGCGCGTCCTGGCAGGCCGCCTCGTCGCGCTCCTCGCGCAGCCGCCGCAGCTTGGCGATCTGCTGGGCGCGCACGGACGAGTTGTCGACCTTGAGGACGTCGATCTGCTCGTCGTTCTCGACGCGGTACTTGTTGACGCCGATGACCGGCTGGCGGCCGGAGTCGATACGGGCCTGGGTACGGGCGGCCGCCTCCTCCACCCGCAGCTTCGGGATGCCCGCGTCGATGGCCTGCGCCATGCCGCCGGCGGCCTCGACCTCCTGGATGTGCTGCCAGGCCCGGCGCGCCAGGTCGTACGTCAGCTTCTCGACATACGCGCTGCCGCCCCACGGGTCGATCACCCGGCAGGTGCCCGACTCCTGCTGGAGCAGCAGCTGGGTGTTGCGGGCGATGCGTGCGGAGAAGTCGGTCGGCAGCGCCAGCGCCTCGTCGAGGGCGTTGGTGTGCAGCGACTGGGTGTGGCCCTGGGTCGCGGCCATCGCCTCCACGCACGTACGCGTGACGTTGTTGAAGACGTCCTGGGCGGTGAGCGACCAGCCGGAGGTCTGCGAATGGGTGCGCAGCGACAGCGACTTGGCGTTCTTCGGGTCGAACTGCTTGACCAGCTTGGCCCACAGCAGCCGGGCCGCCCGCATCTTGGCGATCTCCATGAAGAAGTTCATGCCGATCGCCCAGAAGAAGGAGAGCCGGGGCGCGAACGCGTCGACGTCGAGCCCCGCGTCCCGCCCGGCCCGCAGGTACTCCACACCGTCGGCGAGGGTGTACGCCAGCTCCAGGTCGGCCGTCGCGCCAGCCTCCTGGATGTGGTAGCCGGAGATGGAGATGGAGTTGTAGCGCGGCATCTTCTGCGAGGTGTACGCGAAGATGTCGGAGATGATCCGCATCGAGGGGCGGGGCGGATAGATGTAGGTGTTGCGGACCATGAACTCCTTGAGGATGTCGTTCTGGATGGTCCCGGCCAGCTTCTCGGGCGGTACGCCCTGCTCCTCCGCCGCCACGATGTAGAGCGCGAGCACCGGCAGCACGGCGCCGTTCATCGTCATCGACACGGTCATCCTGTCCAGCGGGATGCCGTCGAAGAGCTGGCGCATGTCGTAGATGGAGTCGATGGCGACGCCCGCCATGCCCACGTCGCCGGTGACGCGCGGGTGGTCGCTGTCGTAGCCGCGGTGCGTGGGCAGGTCGAAGGCGACCGACAGGCCCTTCTGTCCGGCGGCGAGGTTGCGCCGGTAGAAGGCGTTGGACTCCTCGGCGGTGGAGAAGCCGGCGTACTGGCGGATCGTCCACGGCTGGTTGACGTACATCGTCGGATAGGGCCCGCGCAGATACGGCGCCACACCCGGGAACGTGCCGAGGAAGTCCAGGCCCTCCACGTCACGGCCGGTGTAGAGCGGCTTGACGGCGATGCCCTCCGGGGTCTCCCAGAGCAGGTCGTCGGCGCTGCTGCCGGTCGACTCCTTCACGGCCGCTCGCCACTGCTCCTCCGTGGCCTCGGCAGGGGCGCCGGGGCCCAGGGGGACCTCCGAGAAGTCAGGAATCTGCATCACGCCGCCACTCCCATGCGGTCCAGGACGGAGGACAGGACGGCCACGGCGTCACAGCCCGCGAAGATGTACTCGTCGACCCCGGTGTGCTCGCCGGGACGGCCCGCGAGGAAGACCCGTTCCGCGCCGGCCGACCTCAGGGCCTTGGCGACTTCCTCGGCCTGCTCCTCGTACAGCGCGTCACTGGAGCAGAGGCAGGCGACGGTCGCCCCGCTGCGCACGAACGCCTCTGCGGCCGTGGCGGCATCGACCGTCACCGGGTCGTGGACCGGCTCGACGCCACCGGCCTGGAACAGGTTCGAGGCGAAGGAGACCCGGGCGGTGTGCGCCGAGGCCGGGCCGAGCGCCGCGAGGAAGACCCGCGGCCGGGCGCCGGTCGCGGCCAGATGGGCATCGGAGCGGGCACGCAGCTCCTCGTACGCCTCGTCGCGGCGCACCCGGGGCAGGCCCTGCGGATGCGCAGGCGCCTCGGGCACGGGCTCGCGCTCGACGGGCTTCTCCGCCAGATGCGGGAACTCGCTGACGCCGGTGATGGGTTCGCGACGCTTGGCGAGACGCTTCTTCCGCTCCTGCCAGGTGGCCGCGAGCCGGTCGCCGACCAGCCCCGAGCGCAGGGCCGCCTCCTGGCCGCCCGCCCGCTCCAGCTCCTGGAAGAACGCCCAGGCGGCGTAGGCGAGTTCGTCAGTGAGACGCTCCACGTACCAGGAGCCGCCGGCGGGGTCGGCGACCCGGCCCAGGTGCGACTCCTCCAGCAGGATCGAGGACGTGTTCCGGGCGATCCGGCGGGCGAAGGCGTCCGGCAGGCCCAGCTCGTGGTCGAAGGGCAGTACGGTCACGGCGTCGGCCCCGCCCACGCCCGCGCCCAGGGTGGCGATCGTCGTACGCAGCATGTTCACGTACGGGTCGCGGCGGGTCATCATCACCGGCGAGGTCACCGCGTGCTGGCGCTGCGCCGCCGCGTCCCCGGCATCGGCTCCGGTGGCCCCGGACACCTCGGCGACCCGGGCCCACAGCCTGCGGGCCGCCCGCAGCTTGGCGACGGTCAGGAACTGGTCGGCGGTGGCCGCGTACCGGAACTCCAGCTGCCGGCAGGCCGCGTCGACCGTGAGCCCCGCTCCGGTGAGGTGACGCAGATACGCCACACCGGTCGCGAGCGAAGCACCCAGCTCCTGGGCGGCGGAGGCCCCGGCCTCGTGGTACGGCAGCGCGTCCACGGTCAGCGCCCGCAGCCCCGGGTACTCCTCGTGGCAGCGCCGCGCCAGCTCCACGGCCTCGTCCACGAGGCGGACCGGGCCGCCGGTGCGGGCGGCGTGCCCGAGCGGGTCCGCGCCGAGGTTTCCGCGTGCCGCGTCACGGGAGACGCCCCGCTCCTCGTAGAGCCGCAGCAACTCACCCGCGGCCGCGGCGGTTTCGTCCCCCGCGTCGAGCACCACCGGCGCCAGGTCGAGGTAGACCCCGTCCAGGGCCCGGGCCAGACCGGAAACCGGCACGCCGGTGCCGCCCACGGTCAGCCACAGCGAGGTGACGCCGTTCTCCAGGTCGGTGAGCACGGCCTCGTTGGCGCGTGCGGGCTCCGGCAGCGCATGCCGCTGGCGTACGTCCCAGCCGCCGACCGGCCTGCCACCGCGCACGTACGGGGCGAAGCCCGGGTATCCGGCTTCGGGCACGGAGTCCCGCGCGGTGTACAGGGGACGGGCCACGAGCCCGTCGTCCAGCGTCGTCGCCAGCGTCTCCTCGGCCGCGTCCCCGGACACGTCCTTGCCCGACTTGCGCAGCACGCCTTCGACAAGGCGCTGCCACTGCTCGTGGGTGGCGTCCGGGAAATCGGCGGCGAGCGAAAGCCCGTCCTCGGGCAGAACCGTCATGCTCGGATGCTAGGGCAGCCTTACGGATGAGCAGCAGGTCCGACGGCTGTGACCTTGCCCTCCTTGCGGCCGCTGTTTTCCGGCGAATCCCGCTGCTCCGGGGCCTCCCTGAAGATCCACCCGTCCAGTAGCATTCGCGCACTTGTACGGAGGGCGGATGCCCTCCAGGGGAGGGACAATCACGTGGGTCGTCATGACCTCAGACGCGGCAGACTCGCTGCCGCGATCTCCGCAGCATCACTGATCATCTCGGGTGGGGCGCTGCTCCCCGTCGCGGCCGCCGGTACCGCGGCCGCCGCGACACCGCCGGTCCCATGGACCGCGGGCACGGCCATCACCGGCACGGACTCGGAAGCCTCGGTCAAGGAACTCGTGGTCGCCGCCGACGGTTCGGCGGTGGCTGTGTGGAACCAGTACCCGGCAGGCGTGTTCGAGCGGCAGCTGTACGCGGCGGTCCGCCCGGCGGGCAGTGGCACCTGGGGGGCGCCGCACCTGCTCGCCACGACTCCCACCGAGGCCGGCGAGGTCAGCCTGCTCGCGTCGGCGGACGGCACGGTGACCGCGGCTTGGGTCGAGTTCCCGAACGAGACGGACCCCGGGACCGGGACGCTGGAGACCCGTCTGGTGACCTCCGTCCTCTCGGCCGACGGTTCGTCGTGGTCGGCCCCGCACGCGCTCGTCACCGCTGAGCAGTCGCTGACCGTGGACGCCGTCGACCTCGCAGAGGGTCCTGACGGCGCAGTCATCGCGGCCTGGTGGTCCCGTCCGACCGGCACCACCACGTCGGAGGTCAGCAGCGCCACCCGCGCCACCGACGGCAGCTGGTCCGCGCCGGTCCAGGTCAGCGCCGCCGCTGCCGCCGGGGACACAGTGGGAGGCCCGCAGGTTGCGGTGGACACGGACGGCACAGCCGTCATCGTCTACGACCAGCGGGACCGGGAGAGCGGCCGCAGCACACTCCACACGGTCTCCAGGACGGGGTCTGCCGCTGCATGGGGCGCCCCCGTTCCCGTGGGCGAACCGTGGCAGGGTTCGAACGACCCTGAGCTCGCTGCCGGGGGCGACGGGTCGATGACCCTCGTCTGGTCCGGGAGGACCGAGGAGTCCGAGCCCGACACCATCTACACGGCCACCCGGGCCGACGCGTCCACACCATGGGGTGCCCCCGAGCCGGTCTCCACCACGGAGAGTCTCGTCGAGACACCCGAGCCGCTCATCGCCCCGAGCGGCGACGTCACCCTCGTCTGGGTCGACTGGACCAGCACCTTCGGCACCCGTACCGCCACGCGCAGCGCGGCCGGCGGCACCTGGTCCGCGCCCAAAACACTGTCCACGGGGTACGTGCCCGAGCAGTACGACGTCTCGATGGGCCCCGACGGGACCGTGCGTGCCGTCTGGACCCAGACCGACACGGACGACACCGGTCGGGTCCTGATGGAGTCCGCGTTCTCCGGCGGCACCTGGACCACGGCCAAGGAGCTGCCGGGCTCGGCGAACCCCTTCGTCATGGGCGAGGTCGCCGCCGGTCCCGACGGCACGGCCACCGCCGTCTGGTCGGGCACCGACAGCAGCTGGCTCACGCGGTTGTACGGATCCAGGACCGCCTGGCCCGAGACGCTCTCCGTGAGCGGCTCCACCGTCCCGACAGCCGTGCCGCTGCAGAACACCACGGGCACGAGCACCGCCTGGGCCCCCTCCTGGAAGGTGAACCGCCCCGTCTCCTCGTGGACGGTCACGCTCACCGACCCGGCCGGGAAGACCGTGCGGACGCTCACCGGTACGACGGACGACCTGACCGTGGCGCCCGTGTGGAACGGGCGCACGAGCTCCGGCGCGTACGCCCCGAACGGCCGGCTGAAGTGGACGCTCAGCGCCACGGCCACGGGCGCCTCCGGCCCGACCGCGCTCGGCTCGGGGTACGTGAACGTGACGGGCGGCGCCGCAGTCCCGCGCGACTTCAACGGCCCTGCGGCCACGCCCGACGGTGTCCCGGACCTGCTGACGCTCAACGCGTCCGGCGGGCTGGCCTACCAGCTGGGCAACGCCACCGGCGCCTACTCGGGGACGACGACGGGCTCCGGCTGGTCGACGACGGCCGTCGCGGTGCCGTTCGGGGATCTCAACGGCGACCGGTGCAACGACGTGCTGGTCCGGCTGTGGACCGGGGAACTGCGCGCGTACAAGCCCGGCTGCGGCAAGGCCGTGACGCCGACGACCGCGTACACCTCGCTCGGCACGGTGTGGGGCCAGTTCAATGTGCTGACCTCGCCCGGCGACCTGACCGGCGACGGTCGTCCGGATCTGGTGGCGCGGCAGGCGTCGACCGGGGACATGTACCTCTACGCGGACAACGGCGCCGGTGGGCTGAAGGCCCGCGGGAAGATCGGCACGAACTGGAAACTGTACCGGGCAGTCTTCGGTGCTGGTGATCTGAACGGTGACGGAATCGGTGAGCTGTTGGCGGTGGACGGTGCCAACTCGCTGTGGCGGTACGACGGGACCGCGGCGGGCACCGTGAAGCCGCGGGCAGCCGTGTTCGCGAACAACTGGGCCACGGGCCGCAACGTCTTCGTCGGCGCGGGCGACCTCACCGGTGACGGCAAGGCGGACCTGGTCTCCCGCAACGCGGCGGGTGACCTACTGCGCAACAGCGGGAACGGGGCCGGGTCCTTCGGGTCCACGGTGAAGATCGCCACCGGCTGGCAGGGCTACAAGGGCCTGTTCTGAGCATGTAGCGAGGACGCGACGGGGCGCCGGGACCTGTGGTCCCGGCGCCCGGGTCCCCTCTCAGGCCGCGTTCCACCAGCGCCTGTTGGTCCTTCGGAGAGTGTCCGGGTCCGTGGTACGGGCGTGGGCACGCAGCAGGCGCAGAAGCGAGCTGAAGGCGGGGCTGAGGGGGCGGGAGGCCGGCCAGGCAAGTACCGCGGTGCACAGGGGCAGATCGGTGACGGTGATGAAGCGGACACCGGGCCGGCGCATGAGGTGCAGGCAGCTCTCGGAGATGAAACGGATGCCGTGCCCCAGACTGGCCAGGGCGACATAGGACTCCAGGTTGGTTGCCGTGTGGTCGGTGTACCGCACCGGTGTTCCGTCGGGGCGTGGGTCGGCGGCCCAGAAGGCACGGTATTCCGGATCCACGCGCGGCGAGAAGCCGATGACGGGCAAGCCGGCCAGGTCGGCGAGGGTCAGCGATTCGTGCTCGGCCAGCGGGTGGGTTTCCGGCATGCAGACGAACCGTTCCTCCGTTCCGAGCCGGAGTGTGTGGATGCCCTCTGGCAGGGGCCCGTAGCAGATGACGGCGTCGACCTGGCCGTCCACGAGCAGGCTCACCTGCTCGACGTAATCCACTGCTCGCCACTCGACATCCGGTCCCGGAGAGCGTTCTCGCAGCTGATCCAGGAGTATCCGCAGCGCCGGAAGAGCGGTGAGGTACGAACCGAGCACCACACGGCCCGAGTGCGCGTGCGCTTCTCCCTCGGCGGCACCCTGCAGGTCGTCAACGGCATCCACCACGGCGCGCACCCGAGGCAGCAGCGCCTTACCGGATGGTGTCAGCTCCACCCGACGCGTGGACCGCTCCACGAGGGCCACGCCCAAGTGCTCCTCGAGGGCGCGGATCTGGCGGCTGAACGCGGGCTGACTGATGAACACCCGCTTTGCCGCCCGGCCGAAGTGCAACTCCTCCGCGAGCGCGAGCAGCAGACGTAACTGATGCGTACTCGGATCCGTGGTCATGGATCCTCCCCCTTGCCGGGAAGGTTGGTCGCCCTTCCCGGACTCATGCAGGCCAGGGTATCAGTGGCCAATTCGGCCGCATCAATAAACCCTTCCAAAGCGATTCCCGCCCAGTCAGGATGGAACTCACAGCGCAGCTGTCCCAGATAAGTGGACTGCTGGAAAACGAGGGGATCAATTATGAAGAGGAATTTGGCCATGTCGCTCGGCGCGGTGGCGCTCAGTGTCGCGGGCCTGGTCGGCCTTGGATCGGCGACCGCCGGAGCTGTGCCTTCCACGAGTTCCGCACTGTCTGCCCCCGCCGATAGTCACGCGGACGTTGCTGCGGCCAAGGGCGGTACCACGAAGGTCCAGATCTTCCAGGACGCCGAGTACAAGAACAGGAACACGACCTTCACCGAGAACATGCGGGATCTGTCGAAGGACGGCTGGGACAACACGATCAGCTCCGCCAAGAACAAGGGCAACCGCGGGGTCACGTTCTACCAGCACGCCGGCTACCACGGCGCCCGCTTCTACCTGCCAGCGGGCCAGTCGGAGCCCCACTTCGGCGACGTCGGCATGCACGACAACACGAGCTCCGTCAAGTTCAGCAGCTGACAGCGGGTTCCGTCAGTAACGAACTGCTGACGGGCGGGGTGCGGCGCCTGGGGC
>NZ_JBSGZO010000339.1:0-9487 GCF_053611045.1 Streptomyces sp. NPDC054841
GTCGCGGGGCCACCCCAGCCCGTCCGTCCTGTCAGAGAGCGGGCTGCACTCGTGACCGTACGGTGCCCGTCGCCCACGGCGCGCGTTGGACAGCACCGTTCGGGACTGGAAGAAGAGCCTCGGCTGGATCTTGGCTTTCGGAACACCCCCGCGTCGGCGGGGAGGACCATCCGGTGTGTCTCGCGCAGCATGTTCTCCGCATGTGGCGTCGCCGAGCTCGCCCTGTCACCGAAGGGTTTGTGATGGCGTTGAGGATCGCTTAGGGCAGTCTTCGGCATCGCTTCGAACGGGCCTGAGCCGCACCGGCGACCAGGCCAGGTTCCGAGGGAGACCATCGACGCCGCGCCTACGCCGGCACCGCAGCCTGGAGGCGGTCGGCGAATTTTTCTAGGCCGACGGAGCGGGAGGCCTTCACCAGGACGACGTCCCCGCTGATGAGCAAGGTGTTCATCAGCGGCAGCAGCGCCTCGGGATCGGAGGCTGTCTCGATGCGCGGGGGTGAGGGGTGGTGGCGTGCGGCGTCGGCCAGGGCGGTGATCTCGCTGCTGGTGCCGACGGTGACGAGGACGTCAACGCCCAGGTCGGCCACGAGGCTCCCGATGGTCTCGTGGGCCTGGATCGCAGTGTCGCCGAGTTCCTTCATCTCACCGAGGACGGCGACCGTACGCCGGTCCTGGGCGAGGGCGCTGAGGGTTTCGAGTCCCGCACGCATGGACTCGCTGTTGGCGTTGAACGCGTCGTTGACGAGGGTGACGCCGTCGGTGCGCTCGAGGACCTGCAGACGGCCAGCCGAGACTGGCTCGGCGGCCGAGAGCGCTTCGGCGATGTCGGGCGCTCCATGCCTAGGGCGTGGGCGGTTGCGGCCACTGCGAGCGCGTTGTGGACCTGATGGGCGCCCAGCATTTGCAGTGTGACAGGGGCGGATCCATTCGGCGTGTACAGGACGAAGGAGGAGCGGCCCGCAGTGCTGTGGATGTCGGTGGCACGGACGTTGGCATCGTCACGGGTCCCGTAGGTGATGACGGCGGCCTGCGTCTTGCGGGCCATTGCGGCGACCAGGGCGTCATCGGCGTTGAGGATCGCGATGCCGCCCTTTGTCGCAGGCGGGAGGGCCTGGACCAGTTCGCTCTTGGCCTCGGCGATCGCTTCGCGGCTGCCGAACTCTCCCACGTGCGCGGAGCCAATGTTGAGGACGATGCCGAGGCGGGGCGGAGTGAGGGAGGAGAGGTAGGCGATGTCGCCCTTATGGCGTGCGCCCATCTCCAGCACCAGGTAGCGGGTGGTTTCGGTGGCGCGCAGGACGGTCAGCGGCAGGCCGATCTCGGTGTTGAACGAACCAGGGGGTGGCTACGGTGTCGCCGTGGCGGGTCAGGACCTGGGCGAGAAGGTCCTTGGTGGTGGTCTTCCCGGCGGAGCCGGTCAGCGCGATGATCTGCGCCCCCGTGCTGCGGGTGAGCACGTGCTGGGCGAGGCGGCCCAGGGCCTTGGTGACGTCGGGGACGATGGTGGCCGGCGCGTCGACGGGGCGGGAGGCCAGGACGCACACGGCGCCGTTCTCGCGGGCTTGGGGCACGAAGTTGTGTCCGTCGACGCGGGCCCCGGTCACTGCGACGAACATGCCGCCGGGGCCGACCTCGCGTGAGTCGCTGGCGCTGGTCCCGGTCACCCGCAGCTGAGGGTCGGGCGTGTCACGGAGGGTGCCTCCCGTGGCGGTGGCGATCTCGGAGAGCGTCAGGGGGATCACGACGTGGCCCTTTCGGTGGTCAGGCAAGGGGCGGGAAGGAGATGGCCCGCCCGGAGTAGGAGGCCGCCAGGCGGCTGAGCGGCACCCGGTCGTGGGTCTGTCCCCACGCGGACGGGTCGCGGAAGAGGACGTCCGGGTCGGCGCTGTCCACGCTGTCGTCGTAGCCGCGGGCGACGACGAGGTGGCCGCCCCTGCGGCCGTCATCGGGGAACTGCTCGGTCACCGAGATGATCAGCGGGGCGGCGGCGAGGCGGCCGGTCAGGTCGGAGACGTCGAGGGGCTCGGCCTGGGCGGGGACGCCGAAGTCGGCGGCCAGGTTGGCGATGCCCGCATGCAACGCGCCGCGGGGAGTCATCACCTCGTGTTTGACCGCGAGCTTGAGCAGTTCGATGACGGTCGGCGCCTGCCCGCTGTAGGTGAGAAGGATCATTCGCAGCGACGCCATGCCGCACGCCCGGTTCGACCATTCCAGCCGGTCCCCCAGCGCCCAGCCCCCGTGGAGTTCCCAGTCCTCGGGCGTGATCAGCTGGCGGCACAGGGGGACGTCGTGGGCGTGCGGCACGGTTGCGGACTCTCCCGATTACGCGTCAGGAAGCGGTCTCCCGTACCGGAGTTGAGGCGGCGAACACGGGAGTGGGCAGGGGCACATCGTAGTGCGGCCGGGTAACCGCTTCGTGCAGCAAGGCGAGAACGGCGTCAGCGTGGCTCAGTCCGCACAGGCCGGCCCCAACGACGAAGTTCGACTCCCTGGACATGCCGGGCGTGGTGCTGACCTCCAGCGCATGAGTATCGCCGCCGTCAGTGACGATGAAGTCGACCTGGGCAGCACCCCGGCAGCCCAGGCCGTCCCGCAGGGTCAGGGCGTGCCTGGTGAGCTCGTCCTGCACCGGCCCGGGGAGGCCGGCGGCGGTCACTGTGACGGCGTGCTCGCCGTCGGCGTCAAGCTTTGTGGCGGCGTCGTAGAACTCGGCCGCACGGACCTGGGTGGCCAGCGGCGGGAACGCCAGTAGCCCACTGGGCAGCTGCAGCAGTCCGACGGTGACCGGGGTACCGGTGATGTACTCCTCGATCAGGACCGGGGAGGCGTCGGTGTCCCAGGCATGTTCGAGCGCGGGTGCCAGGGCGGCCTCGTCACGTACCAGACTCATTCCCACGCTGGAGCCGCCGAGTGCCGGCTTGACCATCACCGGCAGGCCCAGCCACCGCGCGGCCGTGCCGTGCTCCCACACCTGCCAGGCCGGGGTCGGGAGACCGAGCCCGGTCATGGTCTGCTTGCAAAGGATCTTGTCGGCGGCGATGGCGGAGGCGGCCACGCCGCTGCCGCAGAACGGCGTGCGCAGATAGTCGAGCAGCCCCTGCAGGCGGCCGTCCTCGCCGTACGGGCCGTGCAGGTTTGACAGCGCCACGTCGAAGGAGAGCAGGTCCCGGATGAAGCCCGCGTCGCACGGGTCAAGGATCTCGAACCTTGTGGCGAGCTCGGTGAGAGAGGCGGCCAGCGCGGTGACCGAGAGCTGATCGGCGGGGCTCTCGGGGATGTAGAGCTGGTCCTCCGCCGACAGCCCGCCGTAGACCAGGGCCACGTTCAGCGGCTTGGGCAGGCTCTTGTGCCAGGCCCGTAAGGCGTCGGCCTCACGCTGGTGTCGACGGTCAGCGTTTTCCCCAGCGGTGACCGCCTTCGCGTCAGGTATTTCCCCACCCGCGCGGTCACGTGTCCCCAAGGGGACGCCGATCTCACGGCACCCGATGAGGGTTGTCAGATGAGAGTGCGGGGCCCACGTGCGACGAGCGGGCGGCTGTCGTCCTCGGGCAGGACAGCGATGAAGCGCCAGGCACCATCTTCGACGCGGGCCAAGCTGATGGTTGTGGTGGTGTTGAAGGCCTTGATGGCGGGCTCGGCACCCTCGGTCAGCGAGTCGAGGCCTGCGTAGTGTCTGGACAGGCTTGAGGCGGGACCGCGGATCCATAGGCGCACGTTCGCCCCTTTCTGCAGGGCAGCGAGGAGGTCGTCACGGGCCTGTCCCGGGTCGGCGTCCTGGAGCCTGTCGTGAAGTCGCTCTTGAGCGCACGGCTTCGTCGGAGCCGCTTCGGCCCGCTGGCGGCAATCCGAGCATGCCTGCGATTCTGCTGGTTCGAAGAGATGCATATAGCGGGTGACCTGGTGTTCCGGAACGCCGCAGAGCGTCCCGCTCTCGCCCATCGCGTGGTCGACGCCGGGAACGCCTGTCAGCTCGCCGGCACCGAAGCAGGCTGGCTCCCGTGCGGTCGCGAAGCACCATCCGCCATCTGGGTCATGACTCACGCGGGCGAGCATGCCACAGCCATCCGTCCTGGACTCCTCATCAGTCAGTTGCACTCGCGTCATGCGACAGGATCTACCGCTCCAGGCCCTGCCGCGACGGTGAATCCCGCAGGTTGACCACGCCTCTATACACACCCGCCCGTGCCTCACCCGTCGAAGTGGAACCAGTGAAACCCGTGCTCGAGCAACGGCGTCAGGGTCCCACGGTGGAGCGCGCCGAAGCTCACGACCGCCTCGTTCTCGTCCATGCTGGCGGACATCAGCAGACCCGGGGCTACGAAGAACGTCTCCGCTGTGTAGGTCGGCAGGAACGGACTGAGGGGTATCGGGCGCAACATGCTCCACAACGAATCCAGGCGCGCGGTCGGCATGCAGTAGGTCGATGCCCGGTAGGGGGCGGCGTTCAAGGCTTCGTAGAGGGTGAGTTGCAGGAGGAAGCGGGTGAGCGGCTCCTGTTCGAGAATCGTCTCGGGCTCTTCAAGGTAGGGATCTTCAGCGAGCCACACACGGGGATCGGCTTTGTCCGGTCCCTTCGGCGGCCATGTGATGGACCAGTCCCTGACGCCCTGATGGGCCACGGCAAAGACCAGCCGGTCGCCGTGTGGTCCGCCGGCGCGCCTGGGCTGCTCCGGTACCCAGTCGTGGAATCTGTGGAGTGCCGGGCGGAGGCGGGCCAAGCGGTAGAAGGCCACCAACGCCTCCGGAAGGTTGCCCCGTTCCGCCGTCGCGTCTTCCTCGGCCGACACCGGCTCCTCAGCGGAGAACCAGCCGAGGACGAACGACTCCAGAGCCCGGATAGGACCCGCGTCTACGTGGTCGACCCAGTCCACATCCGGCACCGGGCCGGGCTCCGGGACCGGTCGGACCGCATCCAGTACTTCACGGGTCAGCGGCTGGTCGAGCTCCAATGCGGCGTAGTCAAAGGCGGCAGGGTCCGACCGGCCCCTGCCGCGCGCGGCGCCCAAAGGGAGGCAACCACCATCCATACGCGCGAAGAGGCGGATAGGTAGCGGAGCTTCGAAATCGAACCGTGGGTAGAGCACCGGAACCGTGTCCCCACGCAGCAGCACCTTCGTGGAGTCCTGAACGCCGCTGCCCCCCGGGCTGTCACCGGGCTCGACGATGACGACGGTCGCGTCCGCCCCCGTCCCGATAAGCGCCGAACCCATCTCGTACCGGCGGAGCCCTGCTCCGGCGCCGGACAGTGCCGCGGCCTCGGTAATCAGGGGCGGAAGCGTCGGCGTCATGCGGTGACCCTATCGACAGGCGCGGCGGGTGGGCTGCCGGCCCGGCCGGTGTCCGTGGGCCGGGGCCGGGTGACCGCTGTACCGACGACCGGTAAGGCGCATCTCGGAATGAGATCACGACTCGATACGCGCCCTAGCAGCGCAAACCCTGTCGTCCATCTCCGTGAAACGCATGTGCCCGACTTGGATGAGGCCCTCGGCCCGGGTTACTGAAGAAGTTCTCAGAGGGTAGTGGTCGATAGGCGGCCGAGTTCAGGAATCTTCGGCCGCCGGCCCGGCTCCCAGCCGCCGTCGGCCCATCGTGCGCATCTGCAGCTCCTCGACCGGAGCAGCCGCCGGGTCGGCTGCTGCCCGTTCCGCGACGGTACGGCGTGGCTCAGGACGGGTGTCCGCTGCGGATGAGTTGTACGGGGGCCGGTGCCCAGCAGGCGGCGGGTCGCGCTCATCAGCTCAGTCTTTTAGGATCTTCGCCCGCAGTACGCCGCGGTCCCGCAGTTTATCCAGGTCGGGAAGCTGTAGTTGGGGCAGCGGACCGGTATGCAGGTCTGCCTCGGTCGCGAGTACGCGATGCCGTGGCCAGGTGCTCGAGTGGTGGGGGCCAGATCGGCGGCCGGTGCCCAGGGGTCTTCGCGTGGTGCTCACCCGGGGACAGTAACGGTCGACTCCTTCTGTTCTCACCTGCATTAGAGGGGTGAGCGGCCCGGCATGGGAACACCTACTCACGTGAGTAGGTGGTGCCAGGGGGGAGATCGTGGCGCGCGGCCGCCAGACCACCCGCGTATCCAGGAGGCCCGTGCGCTGCTGGCCCGTACTACCGACGAGGGTCCACTCCCCTGACGTGGCATCACACCAGCTTGGCGGCGAGGAGCACCGCTGTGCGGAAGCTGAAATTCTTTGTGCTCAACGGCGGCATCCATACATGGCGAGGACACGTTTCCGCAGGTCGGAGATTTCCGTCGGTTGCGCGACGCGGGGTGTTCCGTACGACAGCGGCGGCTACCTTCAGCCCGTGACCTGTCGCAGCGAAGGATGAGTGTTCTCATCGAACATTGAGTGCCATCGGGTCGGCACGGTCAGAGGTCATGGCCCATGCGCACCCGGCCGAGGCGGTCGCCGCATGTATCCCCATGGTGGGCGAGCCGTTCAACGCGGCCGCCGCCGGGAGTAGTGCCGATTTGGCCGCGCAGCGCGCCGGCAGTCTGTCGGCCCCGTCGTCAACTCCGGCTCAGCCGCCGCGCGATGGCCTCCAGCAGCTCATCCAGTGCCGCCTCGTGCGTCCGCCCCCGAGGCCGGGCCAACCCCACCCGGCTGGGCGAGACCCCGGAGACTGGACGGAACACCACGTTCGGGTGGGAGTAGAAACGGGGCACCGACGCCGGGGCCAGGGCCACGCAGCCGCCAGCCACCGCCCCGAGCCACTCGTCGGGACGGCTGGTGACCGCGCCGACCCGGACGGGGTGCCCGTCCCGCTCCTCCGCGGCCAGCCAATGCTCCCTCCATGCTCCGGTCTCGGCTCCGGCCGCGACGAACGGCTCGTCCGACAGCTCCCAGAACTCCACCGTCTCGCTGTTCGCCAGCGGATGCCGAGCTGGTAGCAGCACCCCACGCTCCTCAACGAACAACTCCCGCACCGTCAACCTCTCCTGTCCCGGAAACGGCAAACGCACCACTGCCGCATCTACCTCCCCCCGAGCCAGGCCAGCACTCGGGTTCGACCAGTCGAACTGCCGCAGTTCCACCCGCCACTCCGGCTGCGCCCGGCGGAACTCGGCGATGACCTCTGGGACGGCGCCCACTGCGCCCGCGTCCAGGAAGCCCAGGCGCAGCACCCGCGCCGCTCGGCTGGTTGCCTGCACCGCCTCGTCCCAGCCGTCCAGCAGTGCGGGCACCCGCGAGGCGAGCTCACGACCAGCCTTGGTCAGCGCCATCCCCGACCGCGAACGCGCGAAGAGCCGTACTCCGAGTCCGTCCTCCAGGCGCCGTATCTGCTTGGTCAGCGCAGGCTGCGAGACGAACAGCCTCTCCGCTGCCCCGGTCAGGCTGCCCTCCTCCGCCACTGCGGCGAAGTACCGAAGCAGGCGCGTGTCCAGGTCCATGCCACCAGGTTATAGAAGCAGGTATTGGACGGTGCCGAAGTGCCCGCGGACCCTGAAGACATGACCGGTACCCAGCTCGCGCTCCTCGTCGTCACCCTGCTCACCGCCGCCGTCAACGTCGGTATCGCCGCCGCCGACCTCGCCGGCGCGCGCTTCGTGCTGGCCAACTCAGCGGAGGTGGGTGTTCCCCGATCCTGGCTGCCCTGGCTGGCCGCCCTCAAGCTGGCTGGTGCGGCGGGCCTCCTCCTCAGCCTCTTCGACGCCGCACCGCGCATCCTCGGCGCCGCCGCGGCCTGCGGTCTCGTCCTGCTCTACTTGGGCGCGCTCGCCTTCCATCTGCGCGCCCGTGTGCTCTACAACCTCGCGTTTCCCGGCTTCTACTTCGCCACCGCCGTCGCCTCGCTGGCATTGACCGTGTCCTCCTGATTGCGGCACCACTCAATGTTCGATGAGAACACTCAGCCTTCGCTGCGACAGGTCAGCCCGGCCTGTCCTCCCCGCCGACGCGGGGGTGTTCCGTCGACGGGAGTTCACCGCCGGATCCACTCCATGTCCTCCCCGCCGACGCGGGGGTGTTCCGCGCACGACGTCCCACATGGTGGCCCTCGAGCGGTCCTCCCCGCCGACGCGGGGGTGCTCCGACCGGCCGCAAGGACGGCCGCACCGCCATGGAGTCCTCCCCTGTAGGTTCCGTGTTTCGGTGTCCAACGGCATCGCCATGACCTGCAGGGCTTCGGCATTCCGCGCTCGTGTCCTCCGAACGCGTTCCGCAGAACCGTGTCCAATCCTGGCCGGGCCTGTTTCGCGTGGCGGGCGGGCCTCAACTCTTCACGGCCTCTGCGATCTGCAGGGCTGCCTGTGCGGGCGTGAGGTGGGTGGTGTCGATGACCTCGGCCTCACCGTGTAGCCACGTGCGGGCCGCCTCGGCATAGGGCTCAAGATATTTGAGACGGAACGGGGAGTTGGGGCCAAGAACAGTGTCGCACGCGATGCGCTCACGGAGGGTTTCCTGGTCGGCGTGGAGGACGAAGTGCCGTACCGGAATGGCATGGTTGGCGAAGTCCGCGCTGATCTCGCGCCAGTACTCCTCGATCAGGACAGTCATGGGCATCACCAGAGTGCCGCCGGTGTAGTCGAGTACGCGGCGGGCGGTCTCGACTACGAGCGGCCGCCACGGCGGCCAGTGCTGGAAGTTGTCCGTCTCGGGCAGCCTCGGCGTGATGTCCATGAGCGTCTCGCCGACCTTCTCGGCGTCGAACACCCGTGAAGCCGGGATCAGCTGCTGCACAAGTGCACTGGTCGTCGTCTTGCCTGCGCCGTGGGTGCCGTTGAGCCATACGATCATGGGACCGACGCTACCGCCGTGCGGGCCTGCGAATCTCCGGCTTTCGTGTCATTTCTCCGCGCGGTGGCTTGAAGACGAGCGGCTCTCTTTGAGCGTGGACTCCAGTTTCCCCTCGGTCTCCTTCAGTGCCTCACGCAACTGATCACGCTCGGCCTCGGTCTCCCGCAGCCGCGCCATGCCCGCCGTGAGCCGGTCCCGCTCCGCGCGCAAGATTCTGAGCTCTGCCGTGGCCAGTTCCAGGTCTGCCGCCAGCGACTCGGCCGAGGCGTCCGAGCCCGCCTCCGCCTCCCGTTGTGCAGCCCCGCTCTGCTTCTTGATCGCTTCCTCGATGTGCTCGCGCAGTCCCTCGGCGTATACCAGCCAGTTCGAGACCCGCGGTGTGCGAGCGAGTCTGAGGAAGGTGATCCCAGGCCGCGACTTCTGTCTGAACGACGACCACGACGCAACCCGAAGGAGTGAACGCGCCGACCAGCGCTTCCACGCGGCTTGTCCAATTAGGCATCCGCTAGACATAGCGGTCCGGAATTGGACACCGAAACGCGGAACCTACATCCCCGCCGACGGTGTCGGTGATCAACACAGCGACGAACACGGTGGTGGTCACGGTCCACACCGCCACCAACACCGTCGTGGCCACCGTCCCCGTCGGCGACCTCCCGTTGGAGCTGATGATCCTGCTGGGCATCCTGTCCAAGCGGGAGATCGCCCGCGCCCGGATCCGCACCCGCACCGCGATGACCGTGCAGACCCGCGACC
>NZ_JBSGZO010000340.1:0-9481 GCF_053611045.1 Streptomyces sp. NPDC054841
GGACGAGGGCGCGTACGTCCATCGGAGTGAGTGCGGCCGCTGCCTCGACGGCACGGGCGATGGCGGCCTCGTCTGCCTGTTCCACGGCGTCGGCGAGTCCGGGGCACGGCACCTCGGTGACGTCGGCGCCGTTGGCGAAGTCCCGGATGAGCGCGCGCTGGTAGGCGCGTCCGGTGGTGGCGGGGGTGGCCCAGATGGCGACCCGCCCGCCGGCCGCCGCCGCGGGCTTGATCGCGGGGACGGTACCGATGACGGGGAGGCCCGGCTCCAGCTCCGCGCGCAGCGCCGGCAGGGCGTGCACGGAGGCGGTGTTGCAGGCGACGATCAGGGCGTCGGGGCGGTGTGCGGCCGCTGCCCGGGCCACGGCGAGCGCGTGCTCGGTGACGTCGTCGGGGGTACGCGGGCCCCACGGCATCCCGTCGGGGTCGGAGGAGAGGACCAGATCGGCGTCCGGCCGCAGCCGGCGCACCGCGGCGGCCGCCGCGAGGAGGCCGATTCCGGAGTCCATGAGCGCGATCTTCACCCGGTTACCCTAGCCGACGGCCCTTGCGGTCCCCGCGTAGTGGGGCACACTGCGGCGAATGAGCACCATTGCGTGGATCGCCGTGGGATCCCTGGCCGCCTGGCTGTGGCTGCTGCTGGGGCAGGGCTTCTTCTGGCGTACGGATCAGCGGCTGCCGCGGCGTACGGCACCGGGGACCTGGCCGTCCGTCGTGATCGTCGTACCGGCCAGGGACGAGGCCGGTGTGCTGCCGGAGAGCCTGCCGTCGTTGCTGCGGCAGTCGTATCCGGGCGAGGCCGAGGTGATCCTCGTCGACGACGGCAGCACGGACGGTACGGGCGAACTGGCCCGCAAGCTGGCGGAGCAGTACGAAGGGCTGCCGCTGACCGTGGCCTCACCGGGCGAACCGGAAGCGGGCTGGACGGGCAAGCTGTGGGCGCTGCGGCACGGCATCGCGCTCGCCCGCACGCGCCGCCCCGAGTATCTGCTGCTCACCGACGCCGATATCGCGCATGAGCCGGACAGCCTGTCCGAACTGGTCGCGGCTGCGAAGACGAACAGCCTCGACCTGGTCTCGCAGATGGCCCGGCTGCGGGTGGCCACGGGCTGGGAGCAGCTGTTGGTACCCGCCTTCGTCTACTTCTTCGCGCAGCTCTACCCGTTCCGCTGGATCAACAAGGAGCGTGCGAGGGCGACGGCCGCTGCGGGCGGTTGTGTGCTGCTGCGTACGGACACGGCCGAGCGGGCGGGCATCCCGGAGTCGGTGCGCCAGGCGGTGATCGACGACGTGGCGGTGGCACGGGCGGTGCGGAGGGCCGGCGGGCGGGTCTGGCTGGGGCTGGCCGAGCGGGTGGACAGCATCCGTCCGTATCCCCGGCTCGCGGATCTGTGGCGGATGGTGTCCCGGAGCGCGTATGCCCAGCTGCGGCACAATCCGCTGCTGCTCGCCGGGACGGTGGCGGGGCTCTCGGTCGTCTACCTCGCGCCGCCCGTCGCCGTGTTCTCCGTACTGTGCGGCGCGGACACCTCCCGGGACGGGGTGGCCGGCTGGGCGGGGTTCCTGGCGTGGGCGGTGATGGCCGGCACGTACATCCCGATGCTGCGCTACTACCGGCAGACGCTGTGGCTCGCTCCGGTACTGCCGTTCATTGCGCTCCTCTATCTGCTGATGACGGTCGATTCGGCGGTGCAGCACTACCGGGGGCGGGGCGCGGCCTGGAAGGGGCGTACGTACGCCCGTCCCGAAGCCGCACCCGAACGCTGACGACGGCCGTAGGTCACTTCCTGCCGGGTGTCCAGTTCATTCCCCATCCATAGGCGTAATCGATGGTGCGCTGGGGGCTCACGCCTCGTTCGGGTACGAGGTAGCGCGCCTCCCGCTGCACCACGAGGTCGCCGCCCACATTGGTGAGGAGGGCGAGGGCACAGACGGTGGAGGGCACGGTGCAGTCGTCGAGGGAGAAGTCGACCGGCGCGCCGTGCTGCGGCTGGAGGGTGACGGTGGCGTGCAGGTCGGCGAAGCTGCGGGCGCCTTCGTAAACGGTGACGAAGATGACGACGCGGCGGAGCTTGTCCTTGTGGTCGAGGTTGATGGTGAGGTTCTCGCCGGAGGCCGAGGCCCCGGTGCGGTCGTCGCCGTCGAGATGGATGTACGGGGGCTGGTGCAGCGAGCCGTAGGCGTTGCCGAGGGCCTGGACGACGCCCTTGCGGCCGTCGGTGAGTTCGTAGAGGGCGCACAGGTCGAGGTCGAGGTCGCTGTGCATGGCGACGGCCCGGCCGAGCTTGGCGCCCCACCCCTTGAACTGCTTGCGCACCTCCCAGTTGAGATTGACGCGCATGGCGCCGGAGGTGCCGCCCTGCTTGCTGAGCGAGACGGTCGGCGACTCCTTGGTGAGCGTGACCTTGGTGAGGCGCACGGGAGCGTTCGCCGGTGCGGGCGGCGCCGCGGGCGCCGGTGTCATGGGCACCGGGGTGACGACCGGTGCCGCCGGTGCCGGGGGCGCGGCGTGCTGGGGCTCGTCGACGGTGATGCCGAAATCGGTCGCGAGGCCCTGGAGTCCGGTTCCGTATCCCTGTCCCACGGCGCGGAACTTCCACGCTCCCTGACGCCGGTAGAGCTCGCCGAGGATGAAGGCCGTCTCGACCGTCGCGTCCTGGCTTTCGTAGCGCGCGATCTCCGTGCCCGCGGCGGCGTCCAGGACCCGTACGTACAGTCCCGGCACCTGTCCGAAGCTTCCGCCGTCCGCCGAGGCGGCCAGCACGATCCGCTCGATGGCGGGCTCGACGCGCCCGAGATCGACCACGAGGTGGTCGGCCGTCCCGTCGCCGGTGGCGCGCTTGCCCTGGTGACGGACCGCGCCCGAGGCGTGCTCGGGCTGGTTGTAGAAGACGAAGTCCGCGTCGGAGCGGACCTTTCCCGATCCCGAGTCGAGCAGCAGCGCCGACGCGTCGACGTCCGGCACCCCGTTTCCGGAACGCCAGCCCAGTTCGACATGGACGTTCAGCGCGGGTACCGGAACATTGGCTCCTTTGAGCATGGACATCCTCGCCCCCATCGCGGGTCCTCGTACCCCGTGTTCTGTGTGCCGCCAACCTAGCCCGAGCACCGCCGGAACACCCCGGGCGACCCGTGGGTAACCCCTCCTCAGCTTGCCCTTTACAGGATCTAGACGACTCGCGGCGACCGTTTTTCCCAGGTTCGCTCGCATTGGGGATACGTGTTCACTCGTTACACGTCAAACAACCCTCTTATCGGGCTCCCCAACCAGCACATCGTGGGCTTAACTTATGTGCCATGACCTCCCCCCGCTCCACCTACGGTGGCGGTTACTACTCCGCGCCGTCTTTCCCCGACACCCCGATCTACGACTCCCTCGTCGCTGAGCGGGGCACGCCTCAGATCGCACCGATCCGAGTGCCTTCCGTGTACGACACCGGCCACAGCTATCTGCCGGCGTTGCCCGCGGCCCTGCCCGCCCTCCCGGCGGCCCCTTCGCACCCCACGCCTTCGTACGGATACCCGCAGCCGATGCAGCAGCCCGTTCCGCTGCAGCACGCGCCCGCGCCGTACATCCCCCAGCAGCCGGCCGGCCCGCGCGGCTACCCGGGCGCCCAGCCGCAGCCCATGCCCCGCCCGGTCGCGACCGGGTACGAGGCGATGCGCCCCGCGGCGCCGCGCCCGGTGCCCGCCCAGGCGCCGTACGACGAT
Source organism: Streptomyces sp. NPDC054841 (assembly GCF_053611045.1). NCBI lineage: Bacteria > Bacillati > Actinomycetota > Actinomycetes > Kitasatosporales > Streptomycetaceae > Streptomyces > Streptomyces sp. NPDC054841. The sequence continues at coordinate 3,711 of NZ_JBSGZO010000340.1, forward strand.
CCGTACAACCGCCCCTACCAGGGCGGCGGGTACTGACCGGGAGGTGACCCGCCGGCTGTCCGACGGGTCATCCCTCAGGTGACCGGACGGGAGGTCCGGAGCGGCTGGCAGGATGGCTGTATGTCCACTCCACTGCTCCGTTCCGTCCATATCCATCCGGTCAAATCGGTCGCGGGCTACGCGGTCGATGAGGCCGTCGTGGAACCGTGGGGGCTCGCCGGGGACCGGCGGTGGATGCTGGTCGACGCCGCTGGCAGAGCCGTCACGCAACGCCAGCAGCCGCGGCTGGCGTTGGCAGCCGCCACATCGCTGCCGGACGCCGGCATCCGGCTGTCCGCACCCGGGCAGGCGCCGCTGAGCGTCGCGGTGCCCGGGCCGGTGGGCACGACCGCGGTGGAGCTCTTCGGGGAGAAGCTGGAGGCGGTGCCCGCCGGCGCCGCCTCCGACGCATGGTTCAGCGCGTACCTGGGCGCACCGGTCCGGCTGATGCATCTCGACGATCCGGCGTACCGGCGTCCTGTCGATCCCCGGTACGCGCTGCCGGGCGAGACCGTGTCCTTCGCCGACGGCTTTCCCCTGCTCGTCACGTCCGTCGCCTCGCTCGACGCGCTCAACTCACTCATCGCCCAGGGGGACCACGCCGACGAGGGTCCACTGCCGATGAACCGCTTCAGGCCCAATCTCGTCGTGGACGGCACGGCGCCCTGGGCCGAGGACGAGTGGAAGCGCATCGCCGTCGGCGAGGTGACCTTCCGGGTGGCCAAGCCGTGCGGCCGCTGTGTCATCACCACCACCGACCAGACGACCGCGGAGCGCGGCAAGGAGCCGCTGCGCACCCTCGCGCGGCACCGCCGCTTCGGGGACCAGCTGGTCTTCGGACAGAACGTGGTGCCCGAGCACACGGGCACCGTCCGCGTCGGGGATCCGGTCCGCGTCCTCGGCTGAGGGATCACCCGTCCGGCGGGAACCCGGGGCGTCGGCGCGCGCGTTGGGACAATGGCACGGGCCGAGCACGGGTGAGATGGCTCTCTCTTCGTTCCATCCGCGCGTACGCCGTTGCGTACGGGGCTAAGACGGACGCAGAAGGGGGTGCGGGACGGTGCGAGCGATGGCGGGACTCTGGCGCTGGCGGCACAACCCCGTGCGCCGCACAACCGATCTGGTCGAGGCGTGGGTGGCGCTGGCCACCGTGCTGCTGCTGGCCCTTGGAGTGCCGGCCACCGGCTGGGTCTGCGGCAGCCTGACCGACGGCGCCCTCGAGCGGTCCGTGCGCGTCCAGCACGAGGAGAGACACACCACGACGGCCCGTGTGGTGCGGGCCGCGACGCCGTCGCAGCGCTCCGCCGCCGACCCGGAGGCGGCCATGGAGCACCGGATACGCCGGATGGTGGTCGCCGAGTGGACGAGCGCCGACGGCAGCCGGCACAGCGGTACGGTCGCCACCACCCCGCGCGCCTCCGATCCCGGGGACACCTTCCTGGTCTGGACGGACGACCGCGGGCAGGCCGTCAGCCGTCCCATGAACCGGGACACCGCGCGGGCGCACGCCGTGATCGCGGGCCTCGGGTCGGCCGCCGTGGCCGCGGGGCTCGTCGAAGGAACCAGACGGCTGGTCGTACGGCGGCTGATGCACCGGCGGTACGCGCAGCTCGACCGTGCGTGGGCAAAGGCCGGTCCCGACTGGGGCCTCACGGGCACGGTCAGCTGACCGGTCAACTCCCGATCGCCGCGCGCGCTACGGTGGTGCGACCCCGTCCCGCGGGGGCGGCGGGCATCGCTCCCGGCCGGCACACCGCTGTGCACATCACCGGCAGAGCACGCAGCACAGCACGCAAACGACGCACGAGGTGGGGGCAGAGCAGCACCATGGCACAGGGCACGGTCCAGGTGACGCACACCGGCACATCGCGGTGGCGGCGCCGCACAGGCGAGTACGCCTCCCTCGCCGCAGCCCTGGAGGCCGCAGGCGACGGTGACATCCTCACCGTCGCGCCCGGGACCTACCGGGAGAACCTCGTGGTGCAGCGCGCGGTGACCCTGCGCGGACCCGAGGGCTCGGTCGGCTCGGTGCGGATCGCCCCGACCGAGGGCGTGCCGCTGACGGTCCGCGCCGCGGCGACGGTGCAGGACCTGCATGTCGAGGGGCAGGACGCGGCGGCGCCCGCGCTGCTCGTCGAGGACGGCACACCGGAGCTCATGGATCTCCGGATCGTGACCCGCTCGGCCGCGGGAATCGAGGTGCGCGGTGCGGCCCGCCCGACCGTGCGGCGCTGCACCGTCGACAATCCGGCCGGGGTGGGCATCGCCGTACTGGACGGCGCGGGCGGCGTGTTCGAGGAGTGCGAGGTCGTCGCGGCGGGACAGGCCGGGGTTTCGGTGCGTGGCGGGGCGCATCCGCGTCTCGAGCGCTGCCGGGTGCACCATGCCTCGGGCTCCGGGCTGAGCGTCACCGGCGAGGCCAGTGCGCTGGAGGCGCTCGGCTGCGAGGTGTACGAGATCAAGGGCACGGGTGTGCAGATCGCCTCGCGCGCGACGGCGCATCTGACGGACTCGCAGGTGCACCGCACCTCCTCGGACGGCATCACGCTCGACACGGACGCGGTGCTCACCCTCTCCGACTGCGACATCCACGACGTTCCCGAGAACGCGGTGGATCTGCGGTCCCGTTCGGTGCTCACGCTCACCCGCTCGACCGTGCGGCGGTTCGGCCGCAACGGTCTGTCGGTGTGGGATCCGGGCACCCGCGTGGACGCCAACCAGTGCGAGATCCACGACAGCACAGGTGACTACCCGGCGGTCTGGGTCAGCGACGGCGCGACCGCCGTTCTCGACTCCTGCCGGGTGCACGACGTCCCGGACGCCCTGTTCGTCCTCGACCGCGGTTCGCGCGCCGACGTGGTCGACAGCGACCTGTCCCAGGTGCGCAACACGGCGGTGTCGGTCAGCGACGGCGCCACCGCCCAGCTCGACGACTGCCGTATCCGGGAGGCGTCCACGGGCGCCTGGTTCCGCGACCACGGCAGCGGGGGCACGCTCAACAACTGCACCGTCGACGGGGTGCAGACGGGTGTCATCGTGACCAAGGGCGCCGACCCGACGATCGAGCGGTGCACGGTGACATCGCCCGCGGAGGCCGGCTTCTACGTGTCGGCCGAGGGCCGCGGCACGTTCCACGGCTGCCGGGTCACGGGCAGCGGCGGCTACGGCTTCCATGTGATGGACGGCTGCCGTACGACGCTGACGCGCTGCCGCACCGAGCGATGCGCTCGCGGCGGTTACGAGTTCCCCGGGGACGGCACCGTCGTGGAGGAGTGCACGAGCGACGAGAGCGCTGTGCGTGCCGTGCCCGCGCAGACCCCGGCGGTGGTCACTGCCACGCAGTCGCCCGGGCTCCTCGGCATGATCCCCGGGCAGCGCGCCGGCGAGCCCGCCGCCTTGGCCGGCCCCGCGGTGCCCCCCGCACGGACCTCGGACGCGGTCCTCGGTGAACTGGACGGGCTGGTGGGCCTGGAGAGCGTCAAGCGCGAGGTCCGTACGCTCACCAACATGATCGAGGTCGGCAGACGGCGCCAGGAGGCGGGCCTCAAGGCGGCGTCGGTCCGCCGCCATCTGGTCTTCACCGGCTCCCCCGGCACGGGCAAGACGACGGTGGCCCGGCTGTACGGCGAGATCCTGGCCTCGCTGGGGGTGCTGGAGCGCGGGCACCTCGTCGAGGTCTCCCGGGTGGACCTGGTCGGCGAGCACATCGGCTCCACCGCCATCCGTACGCAGGAGGCGTTCGACCGGGCGCGCGGCGGGGTGCTGTTCATCGACGAGGCGTATGCCCTCTCCCCCGAGGACTCGGGGCGGGACTTCGGCCGCGAGGCCATCGACACCCTGGTGAAGCTGATGGAGGACCACCGGGACGCGGTGGTGGTGATCGTCGCCGGTTACACGGCGGAGATGGAGCGGTTCCTGTCCGTCAATCCCGGTGTGGCGTCCCGTTTCTCACGGACCATCACCTTCAGCGACTACGTGCCGGACGAGCTGTTGCGGATCGTGGAGCAACAGGCCGAGGAGCACGAGTACCGGCTGGGCGAGGGGACGGCCGAGGCGCTGCGGAAGTACTTCACGGCGCTGCCCAAGGGGCCCGCGTTCGGCAACGGCCGGACCGCGCGCCAGACGTTCGAGTCGATGGTGGAGCGGCACGCGAGCCGGGTCGCCGTGCTCGCCGAGGCGAGCACGGACGACCTGACGCTGCTCTATCCGGAGGATCTGCCCGAACTGCCCTGAGTCCGGACGGCTTCGGACCGCTGGCGGGGCAGCGGAGGCGGCAGCCGGTCGAGCAGTTCCTCCCGCTCCTGTGCGAAGGCCGGATCGGCCTGGTATTCGGAGTGTCCGAGGATCGGCTCCGGCAGCGGATGCGTGTCCGTACGCCCGTACACCACGGGGTCCTTGAGCGCGTCCCGGTCCACCTGGGGCTTCCCGGCCTCGGCGGGGAGCCCCACCGGACCGCCGATCGGGTCGGTGTGCCGCCACAGATTGCGCCAGCAGTGCAGCTCCTGGTGAAGTGCGCGCAGCGGGACGGGCCCGAAGTAGGCGGGGAACCAGCGGCCGTAGAGCCGCTCCAGCGGTGATCCGTACGTCAGCAGGGCGACCCGGCGGCGGGTGGCGACGGGAAGCTGCCAGACAGCTGCGGCCGCCAGCACACTGCCCTGCGAGTGACCGGAGATGACGAGCCGTCCGCCGGTGCCGGCGGTCCAGGACGCCATCCGCCAGGTGAGGTCGGGGACGGCCCGCTCGGCATAGCAGGGCGGGGCGAACGGGTGGGCGGCGCGCGGCCAGAACGTACCGACGTCCCAGAGGATGCCGATCGTGCGGCGGGCCGAGGCGTCCCGGTACGCGCGCCGGCCCCAGGTGACGAAGAGCAGGAAGCCGAGCCCGATCAGCCAGGAGCCGAGGGTCTGGGCGACGTCCGCCGCGGCCTCCACGGCCGGGTGGGCCCGGTCGAAGGCTTCGGCCGGCACCTCGCCGCTCACCCAGGCACCGGCGACCGCGCCCGCGCCGAGCAGCAGGGTCGCCGTGCAGATGATGCCGATGACGGTGGGAGCCGCGTCGGTCAGCGCAGCCCGCGCCCGGGTGCCGGCGATCCGGCGGGTACGGACGCTGTCGGGCCGCTCCTGCGGATAGTCCTCCTCGACCCGGCGGCCGAGGAACCGCGCGGCGCGCCAGGTCCGTACGCCGAGGACCGCGAGCGGGACGAGCAGCAGGAGCAGCAGGACGGGGATGACGGACGACTGCCAGCTGAGCAGCACCGGGGGACCGGTGATCGGTCCCTGCCCCGTGCCGGGGGTGCCGGGGCCGTCCAGCCAGTCGGCGACGCTCTGGGCGACTCCGCCGGTCATGACGCCCCCCAGTGCACAGGCGAGCAGGGCGACGGCCGGGCCGCCCAGTCCGTACATGGCGGTACGCGCGTGCCGGACACGGCGGTACAGGACGTGCGCGGCGATCGCGAGCGCGACCACGAGGGCTCCCTGGGCCAGGGTGATGACACGGAAGGCGGTGTCGCCCGGGAGGGTGCCGCGGGAGTGCCAGCCGGGCCGCGACCACGAGGCATACAGCATCGACAGGGCGAGCAGTACGAGGGAGGCGGTGGGCAGCCAGTTGACGACGGCGCGGTCGACGCGGTTGTCGAGGACGTTCTCGCTGCGTCCGCGGCGGAAGACGACCGCGACGACGAAGATGCCCGTGACGGCGAGCACCGACTCCAGGGCCCAGCCCATGACTTCGAG
>NZ_JBSGZO010000341.1:0-9445 GCF_053611045.1 Streptomyces sp. NPDC054841
GTCTCCTGCGTTGTCGTCAGTCGGCATGGCTCCGCCATGACTCTCCCCCTGCCTTCGGCGGGGGGACCCCCATCCTCCGCCTTGGATCCGAAGCCACATCAGTGACATCAGCCGCTTCGCGGCGGGCGCTCGCTGATCCAGCCTGATCCGCCGGACAGGCCCTAGACGTACTCCGACGCGGCGTCCAGCAGCCAGTCCGCCAGATACCCGGCGAAGGACGAACGGATCAGCAACCAGAACCCCGCCCTGGCCTCGTCCCGTGCAACCAGCACGATCTGCGTGCGGGCCAGGGTGGTCTGGGCGCAGCGCCCGGGACCGAAGGCACGCGGGTGCAGGTCCAGCGGGCAGCCGTGGGCCAGCAGGTCGCGGGCGCGCCCGCCCGTGACGAGCAGGGTGGTGCGCTGGGCGGAGACGTCCGTGACGGCTGCGGGCTCGTCGCCGCAAGCCGCCCGGATCTGGTTCTCCAGACCCGGCCGGCTGCCGGGCGGGCCCACGACGAGCCATTCGTCGGGGCCGAGCCAGAGGGCATAGCGGTCACCGGCGTGTACGACGGTGTTGGGTTCAAGGGGCAGTTGGAGCCCCAGAGCGAGCCCGACCGCGTCGGCAGTCGGCCCTTTGGGATCGAGCCGGACGTTGACCTGGGCGAGGAAAGGCAGTTCCGCCAGGCGCAGGGCGCCGCCCGAGGAGCGGTTGACGGCGGCGAAGCGGCCGGCGGCGTGCGCCAGGGGACTGTGGCGGATCGCGGTGTCAGCCATCGCGGCGGGCTCCCTCGGGGTCGTAGAGGACGGGACTTGCGACAGTCACCGGTACCAGGCGGTCGCCCACGGGCGCGTACAGCCGCTCGCCTATGCGGGCCCGGCCGCCCTTGATCAGGGCGAGAGCGAAGGTCCGGCCGAGCGCCGCGCTGTGGTAGCTGGAGGTGACATGGCCGAGCATCGGCACCGGCGGCTCGGGGAGCATGCTGTCGGTGACCAGGTGGGTGCCCTCGGGGAGGAAGGAGTCCGGGTCCTCCGGGAGCAGGGCGACGAGGTGCTTGCGGTCGGGGCGTAGAGTGTCAGCGCGTGCATGGGAGCGCTTGCCGACGAAATCGGGCTTCTTCTTGGACACCGCCCAGCTCATGCCGAGGTCCTGCGGGGTGACCGTGCCGTCGGTGTCCTGGCCGATGATCGGATAGCCCTTCTCGGCGCGCAGGACGTGCATGGTCTCTGTGCCGTACGGGGTGATGCCGAACGGGCTCCCTGCCGCGTACAGCGCCTCCCACAGCGCCCGGGCGCCCCACGGCGACACGTTGATCTCGTAGGCCAGTTCGCCGGAGAAGCTGATCCGGCACACCCGGGCCGGGATGTCCGCGACGGTCGTGTCGCGCCACGCCATGAAGGGGAAGTCGTCGCATCCGACGGCCAGTTCGGGGGCGAGGGTGGCCAGCAGCTCGCGCGAACGGGGGCCGACGAGGGCGACGGTGGCCCACTGCTCGGTGACGGAGGTGCAGTGGACGCGCAGGTCGGGCCACTCGGTCTGCAGCCATTCCTCCATCCAGTCCATGACGGCGGCGGCGTTGCCGGTCGTGGTGGTGACGAGGAAACGGTCCTGGGCGAGCCGGATGGCGGTGCCGTCGTCGAAGACCATGCCGTCAAGGCGGCACATGACGCCGTAGCGGATCATGCCGACCTTGAGGGTGCTCATCATGTTGGTGTAGAGCCGGTCGAGGAAGGCGGCGGCGTCAGGACCCTGCACGTCGATCTTGCCGAGGGTGGAGGCGTCCATGAAGGCGACGCCCTCGCGAGCGGCGCGGCACTCGCGGAGCACTGCGGCCTTCATGTCCTCGCCTTCCTGGGGGTAGTACCAGGGCCGCTTCCACTGGCCGACGTTCTCGAACAGTGCGCCGCGGTCGGCGTGCCAGTCGTGCAGGGCGGTGACGCGCACGGGGTCGTGGAGCTCGCCGCGGTCGCGGCCTGCCAGCGTGGCGAAGGAGACGGGGGTGTAAGGAGGGCGGAAGGTCGTCGTGCCGAGGGCGGAGACGTCCACGCCCAGGAGGTGGGCGACGGTGCCACTGGCGAGGACGCCGGAGGTCTTGCCCTGATCGTTGGCGGTGCCGGCGGTGGTGTAGCGCTTGGTGTGCTCGACCGAACGCATACCGGCGCCGGTCGCGCGGGCGAGGTCGTCGACGGTGACATCACGCTGGAGGTCGACGAAGCGGGGCGCGTCGGCGGCGCCGGGGACGAGGAAGACGTGCATGGGCGGCGACTGTGGTCCGTCGTCGGCGACCGGAAGCCCGGGCGCGTCGGCCACATAGCCCTCGGCCTCGATCGCGCGGGCCCCGGCGTCGGCGCCCCCGGCGAGGACGCCGGCCAGATCGAAGACGCCGGCTGCGGAGCCGGCGACCTCGACCGCCTGACCACAGGCGTCGGGGACGAAGGTGCCCAAGGTGTCGTCGTAGCGCAGCTTTCCGCCCGCCTGGCTGAACAGATGCGCGACGGGGTTCCAGCCGCCGGAGACCAGCAGCAGGTCGGCGGCGAACTCACGGCGCCCCGCCGACTCTCCGTACGGGGCGACGGTGACCGCCGAAAGCCGCTGCCCGCCCTCGGTTCCGACCACGGCATGCCCGGCCAGCACCTCGATCCCGGCGTCCTGGGCGCGGCGTGCCCACTCCCCGGGTTCGGGGCGGGTGTCGACGACGGCCACGATGTCCACGCCCGCCGCCGCCAGGTCGAGCGCGGCCGCGTAGGCGCTGTCGTTGGTGGTGAAGACGACGGCGTGGCGGCCGGGCAGAACGCCGTAACGGTTGGCGTACGTACGGGCCGAGGCCGCCAGCATGACGCCGGGGCGGTCGTTGTCGGCGAAGGCCAGCGAACGCTCGTGTGCTCCGGTGGCCAGGACGACACGGCGGGCACGGATGCGCCAGACCCGCTCGCGGGAGACGTGCTCGGGGGCGTCGCCGCCGAGGTGGTTGGTGCGGCGCTCGACGGCGAGAAGGTGGTTGTCGTCGTAGTAGCCGAAGACGGTGGTGCGGCGGAGGATGCGGGTTTCCGGTGCGGCTTCGAGCAACGCCTCGGTCTCGGCCGCCCAGTCCAGGAGCCGGCCTGTGCCGAGGAGGCTGCCGCCCAGCTCGGGCTGGTCGTCGGTGAGGATGACCCGCGCCCCACTGCGGGCGGCGGCGGACGCGGCCGCGAGTCCGGCCGGTCCCGCGCCGACGACGAGCAGGTCGCAGTGGGCGTGCACGGCGTCGTAGCGGGCGGGGTCGGGCTCGGTTGCGAGCCGTCCCTGACCGGGGAGGCTGCCGGCGACAAGCCCGTCGTACAGCTCCACGGCGGTCGCGGGCAGCATCGGCTCGGGGAACGGCTCCTCGATCTGGACGACCGCGTTGGGTTCCTCGACTCCGGCGGAGAAGATGCCGCGCGGGCGGCCGAGCTTGATGCTGGTGCCGGCCTGGATGATCCCGTTGGCGAGGAGGGCGGAGGCGAGGGTGTCGCCACGGAAGCCTTGGTATGTCGTGCCGTCGAAGGTGAACGTGAGGGGTTCGTCACGGGATACGCGGCCGCGGGTGGTCACCCGGAACGGTTGGGACGGGCCGGGCGCCGGGGGAGCAGTCTCTTTCCCCGCCCCGCCCCTTCCCGTAACCGGGTCTTCGCCCCGGACCCCGCTGGGGGCTCCGTCCCCGGACCCTCCCCCTACGCCCTGCGGGCGTGGGGGAACCCCCGGCTCCTCGAACGCCGGAGGGGCTGGACGGCGCGGTCCAGTCTGCCCATCCCCCGGACCGGTTGAAGACACCGGACCGACCGAAGCGGAGGCCGCTGGTTCCGGGCACGGCTCGCCCGCTCGGTACACCGCCAGGATCTCGTTCGTCGCCGTATTGCGCACAGCGTTGAACCAGCGACGGCATCCGGCCGCGTGGCTCCAGCGTTCCGCGAACGGGCCCTTGGGGTTGTCGCGGAAGAAGAGGTAGCGGGCCCACGCCGGGTCGGTCAGAGCAGCGGGGTCCTCGGGATAGGACACGTGGGCCTGGCCGCCGTAATGGAATTCGGCCTCGTCACGGGGTCCGCACCAGGGGCATGGGATGAGCAGCATCGATTCGGCTCCTCAGTGGGCCACCGCGGCCGCGCCGTGCTCGTCGACGAGCGCGCCGGTGGTGAATCGGTCGAGCGAGAAGGGGGCGTTGAGCGCGTGGGGGGTGTCGTGGGCGATGGTGTGGGCGTAGACCCAGCCGACGCCCGGGGTGGCCTTGAAGCCGCCCGTGCCCCAGCCGCAGTTGAGGTAGAGGTTGTCCACCGGGGTGATCCCGATGATCGGCGAGGCGTCGGGGCTGACGTCGACGATGCCGCCCCAGGTACGCAGCACATGGGCGCGGGCGAAGACGGGGAAGAGTTCCAAGGCGGCGGACATCTGATGCTCGATGATGTGGAAGGCTCCACGCTGGGTGTAGGCGTTGTACGAGTCGATACCGGCGCCCATCACGAGTTCGCCCTTGTGGGCCTGGCTGACGTACACATGCACCGCGTTCGACATGACCACGGTGGGGTGCACCGGCTCCAGCAGCTCGGAGACCAATGCCTGCAGCGGGTGGCTCTGCAGCGGCAGCTCGAAGCCCGCCATGGCGGCCAGCACCGAGGAGTGACCTGCCGAGCAGAGCGCCACCTTGCCGGCGGCGATGGGGCCGAGCGTGGTCTGCACGCCGACGACCCGTCCGCCCTGGATGTCGATGCCGGTGACTTCGCAGTTCTGGATGATGTCGACACCGGCGGCGTCGGCGGACCGGGCCAGCCCCCACGCGACGTGATCGTGCTTGGCGATTCCGGCCCGCGGCTGATAGGTGGCGCCCATCACCGGATACCGCACGTCGGGCGAGATGTTGACGATCGGGCAGACATCCTTTACGGCTTGCGGGTCCAGCCACTCGGCGTCGACGCCGCTCAGCCGGTTGGCCTCGACACGGCGCACGCTGTCGCGGACGTCCTGGAGGCTGTGGGCGAGGTTGAGCACACCGCGCTGGGAGAAGAGGATCGGGTAGTCGAGTTCGTCCGCGAGCCCTTCCCACAGTTTGAGGGCGTGCTCATAGATGCCGGCGCTCTCGTCCCACAGATAGTTGGAGCGGATGATCGTGGTGTTGCGGGCCATGTTGCCGCCCGCGAGCCACCCCTTCTCCAGCACTGCCACATTGGTGATGCCATGGTTCTTCGCCAGGTAGTGGGCGGTCGCGAGACCGTGTCCGCCGCCGCCCACGATCACCACGTCGTACGACCGCTTCGGCTCGGGTGTTCGCCACAGCCGGGCGGGGTGCTCGGGGAGGTCGGCGCCCGGGGTGCGGGGGCTCATCGGGCGTCTCCGATCAGGTGCGGGTACAGCGGGTACTTGGCGGCCAGCGCCTCCGTACGGGCGCGGAGCGCGGCGGCATCCGGCTCGGGCCGGAGAGCGAGCGCGATCACATCGGCGACTTCGGCGAAGTCCTCGTCCGTGAAGCCGCGGGTGGCCAGGGCCGGGGTGCCGATGCGCAGCCCTGAGGTGACCATGGGCGGGCGGGGGTCGAAGGGGACGGCGTTGCGGTTGACCGTGATGCCGATCCCGTGGAGCAGGTCCTCGGCCTGCTTCCCGTCCAGTTCGGAGTTGCGCAGGTCGACCAGGACCAGATGGACATCGGTACCGCCGGTGAGGACGCTGACCCCGGCGGCTGCCGCGTCGGGCCGGGTCAGCCGTTCGGCGAGGATGCGGGCGCCGGCGAGCGTACGGGCCTGTCGCTCGGCGAACTCGGGCGAGGCGGCGACTTTGAACGACACAGCCTTGGCGGCGATGACATGTTCCAACGGGCCGCCCTGCACTCCGGGGAACACCGCCGAGTTGATCTTCTTGGCGAGGCCGGCGTCGTCGGTGAGGATGACGCCGCCGCGCGGGCCGCCGAGCGTCTTGTGGGTGGTCGTGGTGGTGACATGGGCGTGCGGTACGGGATTGGGGTGCAGTCCGGCGGCCACGAGGCCCGCGAAGTGGGCCATGTCGACCATGAGATACGCGCCCACCTCGTCGGCGATCCGCCGGAAGGCGGCGAAGTCCAGCTGCCGGGGATACGCCGACCAGCCCGCGATGATCATCTTGGGGCGGTGTTCCTTGGCGAGCCGCTCCACCTCGTCCATGTCGACCAGGTTGTCGGTCTCGTCCACGTGGTAGGGCACGACGTTGAACATCTTGCCGCTGTAGTTGATGCGCATGCCGTGGGTGAGGTGGCCGCCGTGCGCGAGGTCGAGGCCGAGGACGGTGTCCCCGGGCTTCAGCAGGGCGAAGAAGACGGCGGTGTTCGCCTGAGCGCCCGAGTGCGGCTGCACATTGGCGAATCCGGCGCCGAAGAGGGACGTGATCCGCTCGATGGCCAGCCGCTCGGTCACGTCGACGTGTTCACAGCCGCCGTAGTACCGGCGGCCCGGGTAGCCCTCGGCGTACTTGTTCGTCAGGACCGACCCCTGTGCCTCCATGACCGCCGAGGGGGCGAAGTTCTCCGACGCGATCATTTCGAGGGTGGACTGCTGGCGGTCCAGCTCGGCGCGGACGGCGGCGTGGACCTCCGGGTCCAGCTCGGCGAGCGACACGTTCAGCGTGTTCATGCGGCGTTCCTCTCGGCGGCCTCAACGACATTGGCGAGCAACACGGCCCGCGTCATGGGTCCGACGCCGCCGGGCATGGGCGCGACCCAGCCGGCGACCCTGGCGGCATCGGGGTGCTCCGACGACGCAGCGAGGTGCCGTAGCCGGCGTCGCGGACCCGACAGGATCGCCCGGACAGGGCCTGGCACGGTACCGAGGCCCGGGGTGATCCCCCGCTCGGCCACGCCCTCGGCGAGTTCGGCGCGGATCGCGGCTGCGGTCCGCCTGCCGTCCAGGATGCGTGCGTTCACATCGCTCCTCTTGTTACGGGTGCGGCTCAGCCGCGCAGGCGGGACATCGAGGGGTCGAACAGCGGCTCGTCGGCGACGACCGCTTCCACGCGCCGGTCGAAGTAGCCGATGTGAACCGCGGTGCCGGTCGTGGCGAGATCGGCGGGCAGCCATGCATAGGCGATGCCCTTGCCGATCGTGTAGCCGTAGGCGGCACTGGTGACGTAGCCGACAGGGCGGTCGCCGTCGTACACCGGCTCCTTGCCCATGACCACGGCCTGCGGGTCGTCGATGGTCAGACAGGTCAGCCGGCGCCGCACATCCGCCTTGCGACGCTCCAGCGCGGCCTTGCCGATGAAGTCGTCCTTGTCGAGCTTGACGGCGAAGCCGAGCCCCGCCTCGTAGGGGTCGTGCTCATAGGTCATGTCGGTGCCGAAGGAGCGGTACCCCTTCTCCAGACGGAGGCTGTTGAAGGCACCGCGGCCCGCGGCGATGCCGCCGAGCGGCTGGGCGGCCTGCCACAGGGTGTCCCACAGCTTCAGGCCCATGTCGGCGGTGGTGTACAGCTCCCAGCCGCGTTCGCCGACGTACGACAGGCGCATCGCGGTGACGGGGACGGAGCCGATGTGGGCGCGCTTGGCGCGGAAGTACTTCAGACCGTCGTTGGAGAAGTCCGCGTCGGCGAGCGGCTGGAGGACCTCGCGGGCCAGCGGGCCCCACAGGCCGATGCAGCAGGTGCCTGCGGTGATGTCGCGCACCTGGACCGAGCCGTCCGCCGGCAGGTGGCGGCCGAACCAGTCGAGGTCCAGGTTGCCGTTGGCGCCGACCTGGAAGTGATCGCGGCCGAGCCGGGCGACGGTGATGTCGCTGCGGATGCCGCCGTCTTGGTCCAGGAGCAGCGTGTACGTCACCGACCCGACCGACTTGTCGACGTTGCCGGTGGACAGCCGCTGGAGGAAGGCGGCCGCGCCGCGGCCGGTGACTTCCAGCCGCTTGAGTGCCGTCATGTCGTACATCGCCACGGTCTCGCGCGTCGTCTGGGCCTCGGCGCCGACGATGGGCGACCAGTAGCGCGCCGCCCAGTCGTTGGGCGTCGGAACGGACCGGCCGGCCACCAGGGTCGCGTTGGCCTCGTACCACTGGGGCCGCTCCCAGCCGGTGGCCTCCAGGAAGAAGGCGCCGAGTTGCTGCTGGCGGGCGTGGAAGGGGCTGGTGCGCAGGGGCCGTGGGGCACCGGCCGGCTGGAGGGGGTGGAGGATGTCGTAGACCTCGACGAAGTTCTGGCAGTCGCGGGCCAGCACGTACTCCGGGGAGAGCTGGTGCGGCTCGAAGCGGTTGACGTCGCACTCGTGCAGATCGAACGACGAGCAGTGGCCGTCCACGAGCCATTCGGCCACCGCGCGGGCGACGCCCGCGGAATGGGTGACCCACACCGCCTCGGCGACCCAGAAGCCCTTCACATCCGGTGATTCGCCGAGCAGCGGCAGTCCGTCCGTGGTGAAGGAGAAGAGGCCGTTGATGCCCTCTTCGATCTTGGCGTCGCGGGTCGCGGGCAGCAGGGACCGGGTCTCGGCCCAGGCGTCTGCGAAGTCGTCCTCGGTGAACTTCATGACGGAGGGCATCTGCTCGGCCTCGTCCACCGAGACGATGTCCTCCGGGTCGACGGGCATGGGCCGGTGCCCGTAGTAGCCGATACCGATGCGGTCGAAGCGGTCGCGGTAGTACAGGTCCGCGTCCTGGTGGCGCAGGATCGGCCGGACGGCCTCCTCGGCCTGGCCTTCCAGGGCCGGGACAGGGCCGGTCCATGCGAGCTGGTGGGCGAGCGGGGTCAGCGGCAGGTTCATGCCGACCATGCGAGCGATCTTCGGGCCCCAGATGCCGGCGCAGCACACGACGATGTCGGCGGCGATCTCACCCTGATCGGTGACGACCGCGCTGACCTGGCCCTCGCTGTGTACGACGTCGAGGACTTCGTGTCGGGCGAGGAAGCGTACGCCGCGCTCGGTGGCCCGCCGGATCTGGGCCTCGATGGCGAGCACCGCCTTGGCCAGGCCGTCGGTGGGGACCAGGAGGCCGCCGAGGACCCGCTCGGGGTCCACCAGCGGGTGCAGTTCGATGCATGCCTCGGGGCTCAGCAGCCGGGACTCGATGCCCCAGGCGGTTATCCAGCCGTGGCGGCGGTGCAGCTCGGTCAGCCGCTCGGGGGTGGTGGCCAACTCGAGTCCCCCGACCTGCAGGAAGCAGGGCTGCCCGTCGACGTCGAGGCTGCAGAACTTCTCGACGGTGTAGCGGGCGAGCTCGGTCATGGTCTTCGAGGAGTTCGTCTGGAAGACGAGTCCCGGTGCGTGGGACGAGGATCCACCGGTCGCGGGGAGGGGCCCCTGATCGACGACCGTGATGTCGGTCCAGCCTGCGAAGGACAGTTCGTCGGCGAGGGCCGCTCCCACGACGCCCGCTCCGATGATGACCACTCGGGGTCCCGCCATCACCAAACCTCCAGTTGCTGTCAACGCAACAAGCTTCAGGTTGCGCAACTCACGATGCCGGTCGCCGAGGTGGGTGTCAAGGGGGCTTTCACTGCCTTACCAGGGC
>NZ_JBSGZO010000342.1:0-9433 GCF_053611045.1 Streptomyces sp. NPDC054841
GAGGAAGAAGAGCGCGGCGACGCCGTTGACGATCGCGGCGAGGACGTTCTTGGTGGCGTTGAGGCGCTGCAGGCTGTCCTGGAGCAGCATGCCCATGAGGGAGAGGTAGATGATCCCCTGCGCGGCTGTGAAGTAGCCGCCGTAGACGCTGGCGAGCATGATGGCGGCGAAGAGGAGCGGTCCGCCGTCGGGGTGGGGGGCTTCGGAGCCGTTGCGCTCCCGTCGGCGCTGGACGGCCCGGGCGATGCGGGGCTGCAGGATCACGAGCACGAGGGCGAGCGCGACCAGGACGGGGACGACGGTCTCGAAGGCTGTAGAGGGCAGCAGGAGCAGCAGCATCGCGCCGCTGAGGCCGCCGATGAGCGCCGCGAGGCCGAGGCGCAGGATCCGGCTGCGCTGGCCGGTGAGTTCGGCGCGGTAGCCGATGGCTCCGCTGATCGATCCCGGTATCAGCCCGAGGCCGTTGGAGACCGTCGCGGTGACCGGGGGCATGCCGGTGGCCAGCAGGACGGGGAAGGTGATGAGCGTTCCCGATCCGACGATGGTGTTGATGGTGCCGGCGGCCGTGCCGGCGGCGAAGACTGCGAGTGCTTCCCAGATGGACAAGGCCATCTCCTCACATGATCGAGTGTCGCCTCCCCGCCATGAAGGTCGAGGGGCCGCACCGATCATGCACGACTGCGTGCATGTATCAGTCGATGGGGGGCTGTTCGCGTCGCTCCGTACCACCGCCCTGCTGCGGGATGTTGCCGCCGCTGTTGCCGGACAGCGGGCCGCCGAAGCTGCCGATGGCTCCGGAGAGGCCCTTGAGCGCGTCGCCGATCTCGCTGGGCACGATCCAGAGCTTGTTGGCGTCGCCCTCGGCGATCTTCGGCAGCATCTGGAGGTACTGGTACGAGAGGAGCTTCTGGTCGGGGTCGCCGGCGTGGATGGCCTCGAAGACCGTACGCACGGCCTGGGCCTCGCCCTCGGCGCGCAGGGCGGCGGCCCTGGCCTCGCCTTCCGCGCGCAGGATCGCGGACTGCTTCTCACCCTCGGCGGTCAGGATCTGCGACTGGCGGATGCCTTCGGCGGTGAGGATCGCGGCGCGCTTGTCGCGGTCGGCGCGCATCTGCTTCTCCATCGAGTCCTGGATGGAGGTGGGCGGCTCGATCGCCTTGAGCTCGACGCGGTTGACGCGGATGCCCCACTTGCCGGTGGCCTCGTCGAGGACGCCGCGCAGGGCCGCGTTGATCTCCTCGCGGGAGGTGAGGGTGCGCTCCAGGTCCATGCCTCCGATGATGTTGCGGAGGGTGGTGACGGTGAGCTGCTCGATCGCCTGGATGTAGCTGGCGACTTCGTAGGTGGCGGCGCGGGCGTCGGTCACCTGGTAGTAGATGACGGTGTCGATGTTGACGACGAGGTTGTCCTGGGTGATCACCGGCTGGGGCGGGAACGGTACGACCTGTTCACGCAGGTCGATCCGGTTGCGGATCGAGTCGATGAACGGGACCACGATGTTCAGCCCCGCGTTGAGAGTGCGGGTGTAGCGGCCGAAGCGCTCGACGATGGCGGCACTGGCCTGCGGGATGACCTGGATCGTCTTGATCAGGGCGATGAATACCAGCACCACCAGGATGACCAGAACGATAATGATCGACGGCATCGTGCTTCCCGTGCCCCTTCGCTGCCGGATGAATCTGATGATCGAGTTTCCCAGACCACGGCCGGTCGTGTGAGCGGTTCGGTCACATGACCAACCCCGATCGGCTGACGGGCGCGGTCACATGACCACGGCGGTCGCACCGTCGATCTCCACCACGTCGACCTGCTCGCCGGGTTCGAAGGCCAGTGAGGTGTCGAGTGCGCGGGCCGACCAGATCTCTCCCGCCAGCTTGATACGGCCGCCGCCGCTGTCGACCCGTTCCAGGACGACCGCTTGACGGCCTCTCAGCGCGTCGACGCCGGTGGCCAGTTGGGGGCGCTGTGAGCTGTGGCGCAGGGCGATGGGCCGTACGACCGCGATGAGTGCGACCGACACCGCGGCGAAGACCACCACCTGTGCGACCACGCCGAAGCCGAGGCCCGCCGTGACGGCTCCGGCGACCGCTCCCGCGGAGAGCATGCCGAATTCGGGCATGGCGGTGAGTACCAGAGGAATGCCCAGGCCCACTGCCGCGATCAGCCACCACACCCACGCGTCGATGTCCACAGGGGCATGGTAGGTCCGCGAACGGTCCCGCGGACAGGGCGCGATAAGCCGCGGAGGGCGACAGGGGACGGCGGTGGAGGCCGCGGTCAGGAGAGCGGGAGTCCGTGGGCCGTCCAGCGCTCGCCGTTGCGCTCGACGACGAGCGGCAGGCCGAAGCAGCGGGAGAGGTTGCGGGCGGTGAGCTCGGTCTCCATGGGGCCGGCGGCAAGCACCTTGCCCTGGCGGATCATGAGGACGTGGGTGAAGCCGGGTGCGATCTCCTCGACATGGTGGGTCACCATGATCATGGAGGGGGCGAACGGGTCACGGGCGAGGCGGCCGAGGCGGCGCACCAGGTCTTCGCGGCCGCCGAGGTCGAGGCCGGCGGCGGGCTCGTCGAGAAGCAGGAGTTCGGGGTCGGTCATCATCGCGCGGGCGATGAGTGTGCGCTTGCGCTCTCCTTCGGAGAGGGTGCCGAACTTGCGGTCCAGGTACTCCGACATGCCGAGGCGGTCAAGGAAGGCGCGGGCGCGCTCCTCGTCGACGGCGTCGTAGTCCTCGTGCCAGGTGGCGGTCATGCCGTACGCGGCCGTGAGGACGGTCTGCAGGACGGTCTGGCGCTTGGGCAGCTTCTCGGCCATGGCGATGCCGGCCACGCCGATGCGGGGGCGGAGGTCGAAGACGTCCACCTTGCCGAGCTGGTCGCCGAGGACGCGGGCGGTGCCCTTGGTGGGGAAGAGGTAGCTGGAGGCGATGTTGAGGAGGGTGGTCTTGCCGGCGCCGTTGGGGCCGAGGATCACCCAGCGCTCACCCTCCTTGACCGACCAGGAGACGTCGTCCACCAGAGCGCGTCCGTCGCGGACCACGGATACGTCCACCAGCTCCAGTACATCGCTCATGAGCGCGTTGTCTCCCCATGCAATCGTCGAGAGGTCTCGAGGGCCCTGTGCGCCTGTGAGCGCGGCTCCAAGGGAAAACCTACGCCACCGGTCGTGCGTGCTGGTCCCCCGGTCCGGTACCTAGGCTGGGTCCATGCTTTCGGAACCTCGTTCAGGACGGCTGGCCGCATGGGGAAATGCCCTGTTGGCCGGATTTGTATCACCGGATGACGCAGTGCTGGCGATCGTCGGGGACGACGCCGTGCACCGTGTGGAGGGGCTGCCGGGTGAGGCGGGGCCGGTCGGGCTCACGCTGGCGCTCGGGCGGCTGCGCGGACTGGGGGTGCGGGGTTTCCGGGTCGCACTGCCCGCGCCGGGCCATCCGCTGGGGCTCAGCGGTCCGCCGGCGTTCAACGCACGGGCGCTGGACGCGGAGGAGGCCGTCGTCTGCCACGGCGCCGCATGGGGTCTGGTGCCGGATGTGTACGAGGCGGGCCCGGACGGCGATGTGCATGTGGAGGTCGTCTGGCACTGTCTGCCGGTGCGGGAGGCTCCGCCTGCCGATGTGCCTTCGCTCGGGGAGGCCGAGCGGGAGCTCGCCGAGGGGCTGCGGGAGGCGACGGCGCTGCTGTCGAAGCTCGATGTGGCGGCGTCGGGTCCGGTCGCGGAGGCCGCGTTGGACGCATACCGGGCGCGGGCCGAGGCAGGTTCGGGCCAGGAGGTGCTCGCACCGGGATATCCGCCTCGCGCGGTACGGGTGCTGGAGCTTGCGCAGCGGATCGGGCTGCTGATCTCGCTGGCGTACGAGAACGGGCACGGCGGTGCGGTGAGCGCCTCGGAGATGGCGGCGCGGGGGGCGGCGCTGCGACCGGTGGAACGGGTGGCGCGGCGCGCTCAGGTGGCCGCGTACAACGCGTATGTGGAGGACCAGGAGCGCCGCGGGGAGGGCTGACGGGAGCGCTCGTGCCGGGTCCCGTCGGACAGGGCCCGGCGCAGCGCTCCGGCGCGGTCGGCCGACGGGTCGGGCGGGCGGGCCGGCGGGGATGATGCGACCGGCCCCCGGGCGGAGCCTGGGGACCGGTGGTCACTGCGGTGCTGCGGAAACCGTCAGCGGGTGGTTCAGAAGTTGATGCCCTCGTTGCCGAAGGCCGGGTTGAGCGCCCCGATGACGTTGGCGGTGTTGCCCACGACGTTGACCGGGACGTGGATCGGGGCCTGAATCAGGTTGCCGGAGCCGACGCCCGGAGAGTTGACGGCGTAGCCTTCGGCGTGCGCGGAGGTGGCGGACGCGACACCGGCACCCGCGGCGATGAGGCCACCGGCAACCATGGAAACGGCAACGGCCTTCTTCAGGTTCTTCACTTCAGGATCCTCCTGGTCATCGCTGCGGCGGGATCGTCGCAGCACGCCATGGAGAACGCCGGCGCGCCGATCGGGATACGCCGTGTGGGCGATATACACACGACGGTATGAATCTCACACCGGAGGGCGACGGTCCGGTTGGTCGTCCCATTGACCTGCTGAAACGTTCCGATCAGCTGGTGAGTCCGTGCCGTACCGCCCACAGCGCCGCCTGCGTACGGTCCGCCAGGTCGAGCTTCATCAGAATGTTCGACACATGGGTCTTCACCGTTTTCTCCGAGAGGACCAGGGCGCGGGCGATCTCCCGGTTGGAGCGGCCGTCGGCGATGAGGCCGAGCACCTCGCGCTCCCGCTCGGTGAGGGAAGTGCCCCTCCCCTGACCGGTGTTGGGGTCGTCCTGGGCGAGCAGCGCGCCTGCCACTTCGGGCTGGAGCAGCACATGGCCCGCGTGCACGGAGCGGATCGCACCGGCGAGGGCTTCCGGGTCCACGTCCTTGTACACGTAACCGGACGCGCCCGCGCGCAGGGCCGGGACCACCGTGCGCTGCTCGGTGAAGCTGGTGACCACCAACACCTTGGCGGGGTTGGCGAGTTCGCGGAGCTTGCGCAGTGCCTCGATGCCGTCGGTACCGGGCATCTTGACGTCCATGAGGATGACGTCGGGGCGGAGTTCCTCGGCGCGGGCGACGCCCTCGGCGCCGTCCCCGGCCTCCCCCACGACCGCTATGTCGTCCTGCACCTCCAGGAACGTGCGCAGCCCCCGGCGGACCACCTGGTGGTCGTCCACCAGCAGCACTCGGATCCTCGCCTTCGAACTGGGCGCAGCTTCAGCCACCGGGCACCTCCATCTCTATCGTGGTGCCCTTTCCGGGCGCCGATTCCACCGTGAGTGTGCCGCCGACGCCGCTTGCCCGGTCGCGCATCGAGACGAGCCCGAGATGGCGGCCGGCCCTGCGCACCGACGTGGGCTCGAAGCCCTTGCCGTCGTCGGTGACGCTGAGGACCACGCCCTGGCTGCGGCGGGCCAGGGTGACGGCCACCAGCTCCGCGTCCGAGTGCCGCAGTGCGTTGTGCAGGGCTTCCTGGGCGACCCGCAGGAGAGCCTCCTCCTGGGCGGCGGGCAGCGCACGCACTCCGTAGCTGCCGAAGGTGACCCGCGCGGTGTGGGCGCGGTCGAGGACCTGTATGTGCGTACGGAGCGTGTTGACCAGGCCGTCCTCGTCGAGGGCGGCGGGGCGCAGCTCGACCACCGCCGCCCGAAGCTCGTCGGCGGCCTCGGCGGCGAGGGCGGCGACCTGCTGCAGCTCACCCTTGGCGCGGACCGGGTCACGGTCCACGAGGGCGGCGGCGGCCTGGGCGGTCAGCCGGAGCGAGAACAGCTTCTGGCTGACGGCGTCGTGCAGCTCATGGGCGAGCCGGGAGCGCTCCTCGGCGATGGTCAGCTCGCGGCTGCGCTCGTACAGCCGGGCGTTGGTGAGGGCGATGGCGGCGTGCTGGGCGAGTATCGACAGAAGCTGCTCGTCGTCCTCGGTGAAGCCGCATCCGCCGTCCGGCTTGGGGCACCTCTTGTTGGCGAGGAACAGCGCGCCGATCGTCTCCTCGCCGTCCTTGATGGGCAGTCCCAGGAAGTCGGACATGTCGGGGTGGGCGGAGGGCCAGCCCTCGAAGCGGGGGTCCTTCCGTACGTCCGCGAGGCGCTCGGGCTTCGCGTCCCTGAGCATCGAGGCGAGGATGCCGTGCTGGCGCGGCAGCGGGCCGATCGCCCGCCACTGCTCGTCGCTGACGCCGTCGACGACGAACTGGGCGAAGCCGCCGTGGTCGTCGGGCACGCCCAGTGCCGCGTACTCGGCGTCGAGCAGCTCGCGGGCCGAGGCGACGATCGTCTTGAGGACGTCGCGCATCTCGAGATGCCTGCTCATCGCGAGGAGAGCGGTGCTCACGGCGGCGAGGCCGGAGCTCGGTCGATGGCTCATGGGATCACCGTACCGGCGGGGTGTGACCGTGCGTATCGACCTGTGGACGGCGGCCGGTCAGGACTCGGGACGTAGGTCGAAGGGCCTTGCACGGTCCGGGCCGGGGGACGAGGCGGCGGGCGACGGCCCGGATCCACTCTGAGGGCAACGGCAACAGAGGGGATGGATGACATGCCTGTCGCGATCATCACGGGGGCTTCGAAAGGTCTCGGGCGTGCGCTGGGCGCCGCGCTTGCGCAGCGCGGCTGGGATCTGGTGCTGGACGCGCGGACGGCGGCCGTGCTGGACGACGCCGCGGTCGAGCTGAAGCGGTACGGAACGCGGGTGGTGGCGGTGCCCGGGGATGTCACGGACGCCCGGCACCGTAGGGATCTGGTGTCGGCCGCCCGGGAGCTGGGCGGGCTGGATCTGCTGGTGAGCAATGCGAGCGCGCTGGGCGCGCAGCCGCTGGTGCGGCTGGAGGAGCTGCCGCTGGAGGGTTTGCGGGCGGCGCTGGAGACCAATGTGGTGGCGGCGCTGGGGCTGGTGCAGGAGGCGCTCGCGCTGCTGCGGGCCGGTGCGTCCGGGGCGGTGATCGCGGTCTCCTCGGACGCGGCGGCGGAGGCGTACGAGACGTGGGGCGGGTACGGGGCGTCGAAGGCGGCGCTCGACCACCTCGCGGCGGTCCTCGCGGTGGAGGAGCCACAGCTACGGGTCTGGACGGTCGACCCGGGCGACATGCAGACGGATCTGTACGCGGCGGCGGTCCCGGACGACGACGAGCCGAGGCCGCAGCCGGAGTCGGTGGTTCCGGGCTTCCTGCGACTGCTGGACGAGCGACCGGTCAGCGGGCGGTACGCGGCGCCCTCGCTGGTGGGGGCGCGATGAGCGTGCTGGAGGCGCTGCGGGTGCCGGAAGAGTTGTCGGCGCGGGTGCCGGCGGAGGAGCGCGGGGCCGGGCGGGACGACGTGCGGCTGATGGTGTCGCGCGGGACGGCGGTGTCGCACCACGCGTTCCGGGAGCTGCCGGGGTTGCTGCGGGCCGGTGATGTGCTGGTGGTGAATACGTCCACGACGCTGGCGGCCGCTGTGAACGGACGGCTCGGCGCGGAGCGGCTGGTCGTGCACTTCTCGACGCGCGGGGACGACGGCCGGTGGGCGGTGGAGCTGCGCTCGCCGGACGGGGCGGGCAGCACGCTGCCGAGGGCCGGGGGCCCGGCGGGGGCGCAGATACGGCTGCCCGGGGGCGGGCTGCTCGTCCCGGAGGAGCCTCTGGTGCCCGGCGCCGGCCGCCTCTGGTGGGCCACGGCGTCCGTCGGCGTACCGGCGCTGCTGAGGCGGTACGGCAGGCCCATCCGGTACCGCTACACCGAGCGGGACCAGCCGCTCTCCGCGTATCAGACGGTGTTCGCGCTGCCCGCGGCCGACGGGGCCGGCTCGGCGGAGATGCCGAGCGCGGGCCGCCCCTTCACCGAGCGGCTGGTCGCGGAGCTGGTGCGCCGGGGGGTTCAGTTCGCTCCGGTCACGCTGCACACGGGCGTGGCGTCGGCGGAGGCGCACGAACCGCCGTACCCGGAGCGCTTCGCGGTGCCCGCGACCACGGCGTGGCTGGTGAACGCCGCCCGTGCGCGGAGGAATGGGCACGGAGTGCCTGCCGGGAAGGGTGGTGGCGGGCGGAGGGCGGGACGGATCGTCGCGGTCGGGACGACGGCGGTCCGGGCGCTGGAATCGGCCACCGGTCCGGACGGGGTCGTGCGGGCGGCATCCGGCTGGACCGATCTCGTCGTCACTCCCGCGCGTGGGGTGCGGGCGGTGGACGGTCTGCTGACCGGTCTCCACGAGCCGGAGGCCTCGCACCTGCTGATGCTGGCGGCGATCGCCGGGCGGGAGGCTCTGGCCGGCGGCTATGCCGAGGCGGTACGGCGGCTCTACCTCTGGCACGAGTTCGGCGACGTCCACCTCATCCTCCCGGAGGAGTGCGATCACTCACCGGATTGCTGAAGCAACGCATGGTGAGACCGCCGCACCCCCGATGTGAGCCCGCGCATAGGACCCACGTCACTTACGAAGCTCACTAGTGGATGCATAAAGGACATGTGAGCAGGGCAGTACGGGTGACTTGTCCGAATTTGGGGCTTACGGCTCTACTACCCGAGGTCGTACGTCACACCTTTGCCACAAGAAATTGCGGCCGCTAAGAATTGCGTTCGTCGCCGCCGAGCAGGCGCTGCGCCTCCCGGCCAAAGCGACTCCCGCTATTCGAAGAGGTACGTCTCGCATGAACGCGTCCCGCACCCCCGGCTTCCGCCGTATGTCCAAGACCCACAAGTTCTCGATCGCCGGTGTCGCCGCTGTTGGCGCCTCCGCCCTCGCGTTCTCGCTCGTCCCGGGCAACGCTGTCGCCGGCACCGAGACGCAGTCCGTGCCCGCCTCCCAGGTCGCCTGGTCCACGAGCGTCGACACCGCGAAGGCCACCGCCCTGCAGGCGAGCATCGCCGAGCAGAACGCCTTCACCGCCGCCCAGGCCAATGCCGCTGCGCAGGCCAAGGTCGCCGCGAAGGCCCAGGCCGAGGCCGCCGCCAAGGCGAAGGCCCAGGCCGAGGCGGCTGCCCGGGCCAAGGCCGCCGCGAAGGCCAAGGCCGAGGCCGCTGCCAAGCAGCGCGCCGCGGAGCAGGCCGCCAGCCGCGCCGCCGCCCGTAAGCCCGTCTACGCGAACAACCTGGACGGCTGGATCCGCGAGGCCCTGGACATCATGAAGAAGCACAACATCCCGGGCACCTACCACGGCATCCACAAGAACATCATGCGTGAGTCCTCCGGTAACCCGCGTGCCATCAACAACTGGGACATCAACGCGATCAACGGCGTCCCGTCGAAGGGCCTGCTGCAGATCATCAAGCCCACCTTCGACGCGTACCACGTCCCCGGCACCGCCTGGGACCAGTACGACCCGGTCGCCAACATCGTCGCGTCCTGCAACTACGCGGCCGACCGTTACGGCTCGATGGACAACGTGAACAGCGCGTACTGACAGACCCCCATGCGCCGCAGGGCGGCACCCGGAGAGATCCC
>NZ_JBSGZO010000343.1:0-9415 GCF_053611045.1 Streptomyces sp. NPDC054841
GCTCGTACAGCAGCCAGAACAACGACAGCCCCAGGGACTAGGGATCCCGGGGGCTGTCCAGGACCTGCCTGGAGGACCTGATGCAGCACAGCATGACACGCACCGTTCCGCAGCCGCGGGCCGGGATCATCGACGACATCGAGCGCGAGGACGACTCCAAGGGCTACGAGCCCGAGGACGCGGCCCACGACGTTGACGTCGCCCTGGTGCTCCTGCCCACCACCGCCCCGGCGCTGGCTGGTTGGGAGGTGGCGGCGTGATCACCAGCCTGACCGACGCGGAGCGCGAGGAGCTCTCGCGGAAGAACGCGGAGCAGAACAAGCGGTCGGAGGCGAACCGCCGATGACCAAGCCGATGGATGACCTGTACGTCCGCTACATGCGCGCGTTCCAGGACTCCACCGATCACACCGCCGACTGCGAGCCCTGCCAGGCCGGCCAGGACTGCACGGGTGGCGCTCCGATCCACAAGCGCTTCGCCCAGCTCCAGGACGACTACCGCGAGCGCCAATCGAAGCAGCAGCGCCGCTGATCCCCCGGCATTGCCCGTCGTCCCCCCGCCTTCACGGGCGGGGCCGGCGGAGAGCGTCAGGACTCCGCCCCGCTCCGGCCGTCCGGCCACCGCCAACACACAAACAGCCCAGGGTGGCCGCCCGGGGGCTGTCTCGTACGCAACGGACCTTCTGGGAGGCCCTTATACACACCATCGTACGCACCTCCTCCTACGCGCCTGTCTCCACTGCCATCCCCGTGCGGCCCCGGCCGGCCTGCGCTGACGAAGACCCCGAACTGTTCTTCCCGATCGGCAACACCGGCCCGGCCCTGCTGCAGATCGAGGAGGCCAAGGCCTTCTGCCGCCGCTGCCCGCTGATCGAGAGCTGCCTCCAGGGCACGCTGGAGCGCGGCGACAACTTCGGCGTGTGGGGCGGCCTGTCCGAGGACGAGCGCCGTGCCCTCAAACGTCGTGCCGCTCGCAAGCGCGCCCGTAACGCCTCCTGATCCGCTCTGGGCGGCTGCCTGATCCGCCCGCACCGGCTTCCCCGGTTCGGGCGGTGAAGGGGAGCCGGACAGCGCGAACGCTCCCGCCGCGCGGGAGCCGCGGGCAACCTCCTGCCCGCGCCCCGCAGCACTCCCCCAGGCCGGTCGCCCGCACCACGGGCCGCTGGCCTTCCGCACGCCCCGGAACGGGAAGAGCCCAAGGCCGCTCCCGCCTTTCGACCAGGAGGTCCGTATGCCTCGCACCATCGCCCTGACCCACGAACTCGACAACTCCGGCCTGCACTCAAATTCGAAGATGTGTGCGAGTTATGCTCGCGTGCTCATGATCGGAACGAAGGAGGGGGTGTGGGGAAGAAGAAGCAGGGCGAGGACTCGTATGGGCAGGCGGCGGGCGCGATTGGCGTCCTGGCCATCGCCTTCGGTGTCCTCGCCGCCATCAAGGACAAGCTCGGCCTGTCCTGGCCAGCCACCATTCTGCTCGCCGCCGGTGCGCTGATCGCGCTCGGCTACCTGGCCTGGAAGATCCGTACGGGCGCCGCGCGCCTGTGGGCGCGCAGCGCGGAGGTTTCTGCGGGCCTGAGGCAGGAATCGCCTGTCCAGCCCGTGGGCGAGGCGCAGACGCCTGTCGAGGACTCCCCGGGAGAGGGTGAGCCTCACGCGGAACTGACCGCGGTGCTCAGCAGGGCTGGGGCCATCGGCCGGGACGAACGGGTCCTCGCGGATGAGGTCAGCGTCGAGACGCTGCCCGTGGGCACCGTCTACAACTTCCTGGTACCAAAGGGCCGTACGCACGACGATGTCGCCCGGCGGCTGGGTCCCATCGCGGGGATGTTCGGGGTCACCCGCCTTCACCTGAAGCTGGAGACCAGCCGTCAGAGTGAGCGTCGTGTGCGTCTGCTGGTGCTGAACGAGCCTCCGTTCAGCCGCCTGTTCCCCGCGCCGACCCGGCAGGAGATCGAGGCGTTCGCGGGGGTTCCTCTGGGCCACGATGTCACCGGCCGGCTCGCCGGGGTGCCGACGTTCGACAAGGCGTCGCTGCTGATCGGCGGCATGACCCAGATGGGCAAAACAACCCTGGTCAACGGGCTCATCACGTGCCTGCTGATCGCGTACGGCGAGTTCGACCTGTACCTGCTCGACGGGAAGCTGTGCGGCCTGACCAAGTTCGAGAAGCTGGCTGTCCACTATGAGGCATCCGACGATCCCGCCGTTCTGGAGGACATGCTCGATGAGCTGAACGCCCGCGTGGATGGCCGGTACGTGAAGCTGCAGAACGCCATCCGGGCCCGGCAGCAGGCACCGGTTTTCAAGCCGGTGTTCTTCATCATCGACGAGGCCGCCGACTTCTACACCCACAACGGCACCAACGAATCGAAAGAGCAGGTGCGACGGGTAGAGGACAAGTCGCGGTCCCTGGTCGCGAAATCTCTGGAATCGGGGATTTCCACGGTGATGCTGACGCAGCGTCCGGCGAAGGATGCGATCCCGGTGAAAGTGCGGGATCAGTTCCTGTACCGGATGTGCCTGTACGTGGCATCGGAGGGCAGCGCGAAAGTCGCCCTCGGGGACTCATATTTCGACACGATGACCCCGATCCATCCGGCGCTCCTCGACTCGGACATCAAGGGCCAGGGCGTGTTGTTCGCGAACGGCTCATCCACCCTGATTCGCGGCTTCAATTTTCCGGACGGGTTCATCTGGGAAGTGGTCGACGAAGCCTGCGCCCGGCGCGAAAAGGCGATCCCGGGATCTCCGCTCAAGCAGGCGATCGACCTGATGCGGAGCAGCGGGGTGGAGTTCATGGTCACGTCCGAGCTGGCTCCGGCTCTCGGGATCAAGGAAACCGATCCGGCAGAGCGCGGAAAGCAGCTCAACCGGCTGCTCGGCGTCCCGGCGGGCAAGACCACGCAGGGCCGGGGCTACCGGCTGGCCGATCTCACCGCAGCCGCTATGTCCGGTTCGTGACCGCCACCCCGCACCGCCACCCCACCGCCACAGGACCGCCATCCACCGCCATGGGACCGCCATACCGGCTTGCCCCATGGCGGTCCCAGACCGTCCTATGGCGGTGCCATGGCGGTCCGGCATGGCAGTTCTGACCAGCACAAACACTCAAAAGCCCAGGAAGAAGGGAGGAGGCTCGTTGCGCAGCACTACTGCCGTCACGATCGGCGTGGGAGCGACCGCGGCCGTCGTCGTGGCCGCACTCGTGCAGGCCGCCGGTGACGACCCCGCGGAGACGGCGCTCAGCATGTCCGTCCCCACTGACTACAGAAAACTGATCGAGGACGCGGGAAACACCTGCCCCGAAGTCAGCCCGAACCTGCTCGCCGCGCTTCTCACACAGGAATCCGGATTCAATCCGAAAGCACGGTCACCGGTCGGCGCGCAGGGCATCGCACAGTTCATGCCGTCGACGTGGGAGACCCACGGAATCGACGGCAATGGAGACGGCCTACGCGACGTGTGGGATCCCGAGGACGCGATCCCCTCAGCGGCCGGATACCTGTGCGACATAGCCAAAGACGTCGAGGACGTTCCCGGCAACAAGCAGAACAACATGCTCGCCGCCTACAACGCTGGAAGCGGCGCCGTCCGCAAATACGGCGGTGTCCCTCCTTACAAGGAGACACGGAACTACGTCCGATCCATCACCGCACTCGCCAACCAGCCATCCGGCGGCGGGAAAACCGCGACCACGACACAGGCCGCCACCGCGGTCGACGCCGCGAAAGAGAATATCGGCACTCCCTATTCGTGGGGCGGAGGCAACGCAAACGGCCCCAGCACGGGGACTTGCTGCTCCCCCAAAGGCCGCTCCGGACAATCCATCACAGGCTTCGACTGCTCCGGGCTCGTTCTCTACGCCTACGCGAAGGCCGGCATCTCCCTGCCCCGCACAGCAGCCCAGCAGTACGCGGCATCGGAACCCGTCAAGCCCGGACAGGTACGCCCCGGAGACCTGGTCTTCTATGGCAATAGCCCCACCGGCATCCATCACGTCGGCATCTACATCGGCGACGGCTGGATGATCAACGCTCCCTGGCCCGGCACCAAGGTCCGCTACGACCCCATGGACACGATGCCCGACCTGTACGCCGTCGCACGTCCCGTACCCCACCACAGCAAGGAGATCTGACCCATGCGCAAGTTCATCCTCGCCAAGCCGATCGACATGTCCGGCGGCTTCAAGGACTTCTTCGACACCATCGGCCTCACGGGCGGCGGCCTCGTCACCAAGGGCATCGCCGCCGTGATCGCCGTGATCGCCGTCCGCATGCTGCTCCAGCTGTCCAACGACCCCAAGGGAGCCTTGCGGAAGGGATCGATGGCTGTCGGCACGCTGTTCGTCGCCGTCATCCTCGCGCTCTACGGCGGCACCCTGTTCTCGACCGTGACCGAAGCCAAGGGCTGATGCGTCATGCCGGACAACGATCCGTGTGACGGGGTTCCCGGCCCGACGCGGGCGTACTGCGATTCGGGAGACGGTCCCCCCGGCGACCCCGCACAGGGCGGAGGCGACGGCATCACCGACGGGGCCTCCGACCACGTCAAAGACCTCGCCGAATACCTGATCAGGAAGATCGAGGGGTTTGTCGCGCCGGATAAGACCTGGGCGCCCGACAAGTCCGAAGACGGCCTGTACGCGCCGTTTTTGTGGCTCGGTCAGCATCTGGCCGTGGCCGTCTTCGTGTGCGTGGTCGTCGTGTGCGCCCTGACCGCCTGGCAGGGCGCACCCCGCCTGAAGCAGATGGGGGCATCCACGGGGTGGACCCTCGCGGCCGTCGCTGGCATGGCGTCGGTCCCGGGGGCGGTGATGCTGCTGAACAAGGCCGTGAGCGGCGCGTTCACGGCCGCGTTCAACAGCAACGAATCGACCCTGTTCAACACCATCCGCGACGACCTGGGCAAGGGAGCGGACTCGGGAAACCCGCTGGCGATCCTGATCATCATCTCCGCTCTGGTCGTGGCCCTCGCGTTCGCCGCGCTGGTGTTCATGACGCGCCAGCTCGGGATCCTCGCGTTCGTGTGCCTGGCTCCCCTGGTGCTGGCATCCCTGGCACGCGGGGGCGACACGTCCGCGGTCAAGGCGTGGGCGATGCGGCTGTTGGGGCTGATGCTCGCCCCATTCGCGCTGCTGCTGGTCTCACCGTTCGTGGAGTTCGCCAAAGGCTCGCTCGTCGTGGACGCCGTCCTGCTGGTCGCCGCAGATGTCCTGATGCTGCGGATGATCTTCCACGGGATCCCGTACTTCGGACCCAAGGTGGCTGGCGCCGCCCGGGCACTGGTTGAGCGCAACACGGCCAACCCGCTGGCGCGGGCGGTCGTGCGCGCTGGTGCGCCGGACGTCTACGAGCAGGAGAACACCCCAAGGGGTCCGCGTGCAGTGGACACCCCGCGCCGCGCCGTGCACCAGGACCGCTCGGTTCTGTTCGCCGCGTACGGCATCAAGCAAGAGCATCGGCCGGCACGGCTGACCACCGCGTCCGCCGTCGCGAAGGCCAAGCGTGACGAGACCGAACGCGCGGCCCGCAGCACGCAGATCAACCAGGCGCGGCGGCACGCGCGGGCCGCCGTCCAGCACCAGGCGCCGAACCCCCAGGCCCCATCGGCCAGCCCCCGGGCGACCCAGGTTCCGAACCCGCGTCCGGCGCCCGACCGGCCCCGCAACCCATAACCGGCTGCTCCTGGTCCCGGCGTTCGCTCTCTCGCCCAGCGGGGGCGATTGCGAACGCCGGGGCCAGGGCTCCATCGGCCACAGAACCCAAGGAGGAATTCCCGTGTACTCCCTGACGCCCGGCTATCGCATCCCCGCCCTGCAGCGCGGACTCAGCCCTGCCGAGACACTATTGACGAAGGCGAACGCCGGGGTCGGGGGCGCCGTACTGATATCGGCCATGCTCACCCCGCCGCCCGCGTGGACGTTCGGCGCGGTGGGCGCGGCTGCGGTGCTGCTCAATCTCGCGCCGGGGCCGCGCTCGATCGCCCGGTGGGCAACCGTCGGCTACCGGCGTCTGCGGGAACGCACCACACCGGCCACGGTGTTCGCCCAGCCGGGAGCGACCACGACCTGGGCACTCTACCCGGAGCACGGCACCATGCAGGACGCGCAGCGCAGGGCCGGCTTCCATGACGCGTTCTCCCGCGCGCTGGCGTTCGCGGGCGGGCAGGCCCGCAGCGCGGGCATCCAGATCCACGTCACGCACCACGCCTCCGTCGGCGACTACACGGCCCACACGCAGACAATCTCTGTCCACGTCCCCAAGGGGCTGGTTGGCCAGCCTGCCCGTGTCATCGACACCCTGGAGAGCGAGTTCGCCTCCCTCGGGGTCCTGACGCCGGCTGAGCCTGACCCGATGCCCGCCGTGACCGACCGCGGCCCCGGCTGGGCCGCTCTGGATGATGGCCGCTACGCGGCGACCGCACGGATCACCGCATGGCCCGAGGAGACCGGCGGAGACCTCATGCCGAAGCTTCTGCTCGGGCAGGGCACGGACCGGTCCCTGGCGGTCCTGTGCCGGCCGCTTCCGGCGGCCCAGTCCCGCCGCTCGGCGAAGTGGCAGCGCGCCGCAGCCGAGGCGTTCACCACCGACAAGGTCAAGCAGGACGTGCACGAGATCGCCAGCAGCACCGCGCACGGCGCACTCGTTCAGGGCGCGACCCTCGTGGACATCGATGCCTACCTGACGGTGTGGGGCGACAGCCCGGAAGCCGTCACCGACGCCCGCTGGCAGGCGTCTCTTGCGGCCGACCGGCACCGACTCCATCTCGACTGGCTCGCAGGCCAGCAGCACCGCGCCCACGTAATGACCACCCCCCACGGAGCCTCCGCCAGGAAAGGGGCGATCCTGTGATCCGCCTGCCCTCCAGCCACGCCGCGATCACGGCGCCCCTCGTCGCGTCAAGCACCGCCTTCCCCGGGATCCCGATCGGACGATCACTCCTCGACGGACGGCCGTTCCACCTCTCCCCCGTCCGCACCGAGGCTGCTGTCCTGCCCGCCACGAACAGCCTCGCCCTGGGCGGCATCGGCTCCGGCAAGTCGACGACCGCGAAAGCACGGATCCGCCGCGAAATCCTCCACCACGCTCACCAGGCCGTCGTCATCGACTCCTTCGGGGAGGACACCAACGGCGAGTGGGCGCCGCTCGTCCGCTCCCTCGGGGGCCAGGTCATCGAGGCCGGTTCCTTCACGCTGAACCCGTGCAGCGCCCTGCTACCGCCCGAGGTCCGCGAGCAGCTCATCCGGTCACTGATCGCCGCCGTCGAGCCCAGCGCGCTCACCCACCAGGCCACCCACGCCCTGCAGCACGGCCTGAACCATCCGAAAGCGGGGTCGCTGAACGGCCTGGTGGACGCCCTGGTCCGCCCCGAGGCCGGCAGGTGGCCGGCCACGAAGCTCACCGAGTGGGGCGAGGGCGCCGCGATCGCGCTGTCCCGCTACACCGAGGGCTCGCTGCGCGGCCTGTTCGACGGCCAGGACGCGACCCTGCCCGAGACAGACCTGCCGATCCTGAGCTTCGACTTCTCCCACCTGGACCGCAACAGCCCCGCGATCCCGTCGCTGATGGCCGCGGTGTCGTGCTGGGCAGAACACGTGTGGCTGCGCCAGTCGACCGCAGCGCACCGACACCTGGTGCTCGAAGAGGCCTGGCAGATCCTGCTGTCCCCGGCCACGAGCGAACTGATCCAGCGACTCCTGAAGAACAGCCGGAAAGCTGGGCTGTCGCTGGACGTGGTAATGCACACGCTGTCCGACCTGGGCGACGGCCCGGCGCAGGACCTGGCTCGCCTGTGCGAGATCGCCCACGTCGGACGCCTGGGTCCCGAAGAGGCGGCCATCGTCGGGGCACTGCTCGGCCTGCCCTCCTGGGCGGTCGACAAGATCCCGACACTGGACCCGGGACAGGCCGTATGGAAGGTCGGCCCCGACTACGTTGACATCATCGAAACCGTCCTCAGCACGGAAGAAGCCGCACTGACCGACACGTCATCGCGGCGTCGCAAGGCACAGCAGGCCCTGGCCGTCGAGGAAACTGCGACTGCGACGGACCCCGACGTCGCCGGCGACGACGACCAGGGCGAGGATCTCCCGGCACCAGCCGAGCAGGACACCAACGACGGGGGTGAGGGTGCCCGGGACTGGGAGATGCCTGCGAACGTCATCGACACCCGGCACCACGACGTCCTCCAGGCCGCGATGGAAGGCCGGTGCAGCGAAGCCGCCCAAATGGCCGCCATCGGCGAGCGCGAGGACATCAACGCCCACGGCATCAACTCTGACCAGGCCGCGTCGTGGCTGTCGACCCGGGCCCGGGTGGCGGAACTGTGCGGCAGCCCGGACCAAGCGGTGCAGCTGCGCGCTACCGTCGCCCGCATGGGCAAAGACGTCGAGTGGTTCGAGAAGACCGACGCCAGCACGCCCCCGGCGTGGCATCGCGGGCCCGAGCCCGAGCCGCCGGCACGGACTGCTGACGATGCACCGTCCGCGCCGACGCGCCGACGCGCCTGGCCCTACGTAGCCGTGACCGCAGCCCTCGCCATCGCGGCCGCGGGCGTGTGGCAGAACGCAGAGGACGAACAACACCAGCAGGAACGCACGCGGAAAGCCTCCGCCTACAAGGGCAGGTCGGGAGCAGAACTCGACATCGACGGAGTCAGCGCAGACCTGGTAGCCCGTTGGAGCAGGGACGGCAAACGCGTCGTGCTTATACTTCAGACACCTCTTCAGTTCAATGCCAAGTACCTGCGCCTCGATGCGGCTGGGGAGAGCGTCTTCAGCGAGCGGAAAGACGGCTGGTTCCCCAAGTACCCTGAGATTGTGCTGCCCGTCGAAGACCCTTTCGCCGACGTGACGGTCCGCATAGCGGTTGGGGGAAGAACCTGGAAGGAAGGGTCGCGGGCGACCTCCCGCACCATCCGCCTCTCCCCGACCGGTAGCGCATTCGATGCCGAGACTGGCAAGAAGTTCTGATCCTGATCCCAAGGCCCCGACACGATGGCCCGTACCCCCCTGGGCACGGGCCATCAGCTTGGTGTTTAACCTCGGCCGTTCACCTGACCCGCTGATCTTGGTTCGTTCCCGGGACAGCAGGGCGGCCGTTCTTCACGCTTCGAAGTGTCGAGCAACGTCGCGTGAAGGAACGGCCGCTGGTGAAGAGTCTCGCCCTTGAACAGTCTGCTGACGCCGCGTTGGGTGTCCTGTCCCACTTTCGTGTCCAGTTCTACGACTGCCTCTACACCCGGGCGGACGCGCTCTTCGAGCTCACGGACGCGGTGCTGTGCTCGGACGGCCCGGTCACCTCGCTGGTCGAGTTGACGCTCACGGCCGAACACCGGCGCGGGCACGGAGCGATGTACGACGCGGTCAACCACGGCTGGCTGGAACCGCGCCGCCTGCGCAGGCTACTGGCCTC
>NZ_JBSGZO010000344.1:0-9413 GCF_053611045.1 Streptomyces sp. NPDC054841
GGTGCCGAGCACCGGGGCCCTTTTCGGCGCACGCGCGTCAGCGCCGCGGCCGGCCGGTCGTGCCCCCGTCGGTCTGACTGCGGGTATCGGTGCCGCCGATCAGATCCGGGGGGAAGGTGATGACGGGCGGCTTCTGCCCGGGCTTGGCGGGCTTGCCCGGCTTCCCGGGCCTGCCGTCGGGACCTTCCTCGTCCTCGTCCTTCTCCGGGTCCGGGATGTCGATCGTGTTGAAGCCGGGGGCCTCCTTGCCCTCCAGCGCACCCGACATCGCGTCCTTCCAGATCGGACCGGGGACCTGGCCACCGAAGACCTTGTCGTGGTACTGCCCGCCGATGGTGATGTTCACCATCTGCACCTTCTGGCTGGCGCTGCCGACCCAGACCGCACCCGCCAGGTTCGGGGTGTAGCCGACGAACCAGGCGTTCCGCCGCTCGTCCGTCGTACCAGTCTTGCCCGCGTTGTCCCGGTCGGTCAGCCCGGCCTGCCGGCCGGTACCGGAGTCGACCACACCGCGCAGCAGCGAGTTGACGGTGTCCGCGGTCCGCTCCGACATCACCTGGCCGCACTGGGACTGCGGCACCTTGAGGCTCTTGCCGTCGGCCGTCCTGATCGACTCGATCGCGGTCGGCGTGCAGTACGTACCGCGGTTCGCGAACGTCGCGTACGCGTTCGCCATCGTCAGCGGCGCGATACCGGTGGAGCCGAGGGTCAGCGGTGACGGCGACACCGGCAGCTTGGCGCCGTTGCCCTGCACCACACCCAGCTTGTCGGTCATCTCCACGACCGGGCAGAGCCCTATGTCCGCGATCATCTGCACGAAGTAGGTGTTGACCGACTTCGCCATCGCTTCCTTGAGGGCGTAGGGGCCGACCTCCTTCTCGTTCTCGTTCTCCAGCGAGAAGCCCTGGTTCCGCCACGGCTTGTCGGTGCAGGTCGAGATCGAGTCCGGGTACGGCATCTGGTACGGGGCCGGGTAGGTCTGCGTCGGCGGCCTGCCCTGCTCGAGCGCGGCCGCGGCCACGAACGGCTTGAACGTCGAGCCCACCGGGAAGCCGAAGTTCGAGCCGCCCATCTTCTGGTTGACCGAGTAGTTGATCTGCGTCTCGTTCGTACCGAAGCCGTACGGCTTGGACTGGCCCATCGCGACGATCTTGCCGGTGCCCGGTTCGACCATCGTGACCGCCGCCGCGACCTTGTCGCCCTGGTAGACGTGGTCCTTCAGGGAGTCCTGTGCCGACCGCTGCGCCTGCGGGTCCAGGGTCGTACGGATCGTCAGACCGCCCCGGTTCCAGATCTTCGCCCGGTCCTCCCGCGTCTTGCCGAAGACGGGGTCGGAGAGGAAGACCTCGCGGACGTAGTCGCAGAAGAAGCCCGAGCCGTTGACGGCCGTGATGCAGCCGTTCTTCGGCTTGCTGACCTTCAGCTTGACCGGGGTCTCCTTGGCCTTGTCGGCCTCGGCCTGGGAGATGTCACCGATGTCGGCCATCCGCTGCAGCACGGTGTTGCGCCGCATGGTGGCTTCCTTCTCGTCGTTGACCGGGTCGTAGCGGCTCGGCGACTGGACGATGCCGGCGAGCATCGCCGCCTCCTCCAGCTTCAGGGCCTTCGCGGACTTGGAGAAGTAGCGCTTGGACGCCGCCTCGATGCCGTACGCCTGCTGGCCGAAGAAGGTGATGTTGAGGTAGTTCTCGAGGATCTTCTTCTTCCCGAGCTCCTCCTCGACCTGGATCGCGTACTTGAGCTCGCGGACCTTGCGGCCGATGGTCTTCTGGTTGGCCTGGGCGACCTTGTCCGGGTCGTCACCGGCCTCCTCGACGAAGACGTTCTTGACGTACTGCTGGGTGAGGGTCGAGGCGCCCTGGGCGGCGCCGCCCTCCTGCGCGTTGCGGTTGGCCGCGCGCAGCACGCCCTTGAGGTCGATCGCCCCGTGCTCGTAGAAGCGCGCGTCCTCGATCGCGACGATCGCCTTCTGCATGTACGGCGAGATGTCCTTGAGCGGGACGACCGTGCGGTCGCGCGAGTAGACCGTGGCGATCTGGCCACCCTTGGAGTCCAGGATGGTCGTGCGCTGACTCAGCGGGGGAGTCTTGAGATTGGCGGGGATCTCGTCGAATCCCTCGACCGTGCCCTTGGCCGCGAGCCCCAGCGCGCCGGCGGCGGGCAGGGCGATGCCTGCCAGCACCGCTCCGGAGAGCACACTGACACCGAGGAACTTGGCGGCCTGCTGGGTCCCGGTCAGACCTCCGCCCGAGCGCTTGTTTGCCATGGGGGCAGCCTACGTTCTCATTCGCCGGACACGCGTATAGGCCTTGGCCTAAGCTGCTCTCAACTGTCACAGCAGTGCCGTTGCGTATCAATACCCCGCGACACCCCCGCCCGTCTTTCGCCCCACCCCCGGCTGTCCCGAGGCGACGAACTCCCCGTCGCCCGGACTCAACTGCCCGGAATTGTCGGAATTGTTACGTATGCCCCCAGCTCACTCCCCTGGGTGATCTGCCGCGTACGCATAGTCCGTTCGGGCCATTCAAGATTGGGCCCGAAGGGGGTGTTGCGCTGTGCCCACCTTCCGTAACGTCCTCAACTGGCAGCGGTGAATATGCCGCTGCCGCCGTGGGGGAGCCTCGATTCGGGAGAGGACGGCGCCGGCATGGGCTGGGTAACCGACTGGAGTGCGCAGGCAGCCTGCCGCACTACCGATCCGGATGAACTGTTCGTACAAGGAGCGGCGCAGAACAGGGCCAAGGCGGTGTGCACCGGATGCCCGGTGCGGACCGAGTGCCTGGCCGACGCGCTCGACAATCGTGTCGAGTTCGGCGTATGGGGTGGCATGACCGAGCGGGAGCGGCGCGCATTGCTGCGCAGGCGACCCACGGTCACCTCCTGGCGCCGGCTGCTCGAGACCGCACGTACCGAGTACGAGCGGAGCGCGGGCATCCTGCCCGTGGGCCTGGAGGACGACGAGACCTACGAGACGTACGCGGCTGTGGGCTAGTGCCCCTCCCGGCAAGCTTTGCCCTGTCGCGCCGCCCGGCACGCACCCTCGCTGCGTTGGCCAAAAGCCCTGGTAGCTCCGCTACAAGGACTTCCGGCCGCCTTGCGATGGCACGCACCTGACGACGCTCCTTGACGGGCAAACATTGCCGGTCGCGGCACTAGAGCCTGTCCGCCGGTACGCATGTGCCGTTACGCAGCTCCGGCCGGAGACCCACCGGTCGCGAGCCGGTCACCGATGGCTCGAAGTCCTGCAAGGTCGTGCACGTCCCCTGGCAGGGCGGCCACCTCGGCCACGGGCACCTCGGGGTGGAGAGCGGTGAAGCGGTCGCGCGTTCGCTGTTCACGCGCGAGCACCTGCATCCGTTCGGCATGCAGGCGCAGCAGACCTGCGGTCAGCTCGGGGGTCGCCTGCGATGAGGCGGGCTCGGGCGCCGACTCCACGGCGGGAGAGGGGTCCGTGGTGTCACGAACACCAGCCTTCCCGGCCTCCTGATCCACAATGCGGCCCTCATCAAGATTTTCTGCGGCGGCGAGCGCCCGCTCGGCCGACAGCCGGGCGGCGCCGCTGCCATGGACCCGGTTGAGCACCAGCCCGGCCAGTGGCATTTCCTCCGCCGCCAGACGCTCCACGAAGTACGCCGCCTCGCGCAGCGCGTCCCGCTCCGGGGCGGCGACCACGAGGAACGCCGTGCCGGGCGCCTGCAGCAGCCGGTATGTGGCATCCGCGCGGGTGCGGAACCCGCCGAACATGGTGTCCATCGCGGCCACGAAGGTCTGCACGTCGCGCAGGAGCTGACCGCCCAGCAGCTTGCCGAGCGTGCCGGTCATCATCGACATACCGACATTGAGGAACTTCATCCCCGCCCGGCCGCCCATCTTCGCCGGGGCCATCAACAGCCGGATGAACTTGCCGTCCAGGAACGAGCCGAGCCGCTTCGGAGCGTCCAGGAAGTCCAGCGCCGAGCGCGACGGCGGAGTGTCGACCACGATCAGGTCCCACTCGTCGCGCGCCCGCAGCTGCCCCAGCTTCTCCATCGCCATGTACTCCTGCGTGCCCGCGAAGCCGGCCGACAGGGACTGGTAGAAGGGGTTCTCCAGGATGGCGCGGGCCCGTGCCGGGTCCGCGTGCGCCTCGACGATCTCGTCGAAGGTGCGCTTCATGTCGAGCATCATGGCGTGCAGTTCCCCGGAGCCCTTGATGCCCTCCACCCGGCGCGGGGTGTTGTCGAGCAGATCGATCCCCATCGACTGGGCCAGCCGGCGGGCCGGGTCGATGGTGAGGACGACCACCTTGCGGCCGCGCTCCGCCGCTCGTACGCCCAGGGCCGCCGCGGTCGTCGTCTTGCCGACCCCGCCCGCGCCGCAGCACACGATGATGCGGGTCCCCGGGTCCTCCAGCAGCGGATCGATGTCGAGCAGCGGCGTGTCCTGCAGCGCGATGCCATGCGTCATGGACGGCGTCATGCGTTATCCGTTCTCCCCGTTCACACCGAGCTTCCGCAGTTCGGCCGCCAGCTGGTACAGCCCGGCCAGATCGACCCCCTCGCTCAGCAGGGGAAGTTCGTACGTCGGCAGATCCAGCGCGCTCAGCACGCCGCGCTGCTCGCGCTCCAGCTCGACGCGCTGCGCGTGCTCGGCGGCCTGCTCCAGCAGCGGCGTGACCAGTCCGGCCGCGCCGCTGACGCCCGCCGCGGTGAGCGACGCGGCGATGTCCTTGCGGCGGCTCGTGGTCGCGGCGGTCCGCACCGCTTCCTCGTCGAGGATGTGCGGCCGCACCATGTTGACGATCACCTTGCCGGTCGGGAGGCTCGCGTCGCGCAGCTCGGCGACGCCGTCCGCGGTCTCCTGGACCGGCATCTCCTCCAGCAGCGTCACCAAGTGCACCGCCGTCTCCGCCGACTTGAGGACCCGCATCACGGCCTGCGCCTGATTGTGTATCGGGCCGATCTTCGCGAGGCCCGCCACTTCGTCGTTGACGTTCAGGAAGCGGGTGATGCGGCCGGTGGGCGGGGCGTCCATGACGACGTGGTCGTAGGCGTATTGCCCCTTCTTGTCCCGACGGCGTACGGCTTCGCATGCCTTGCCGGTCAGCAGCACGTCCCGGACACCCGGGGCGATCGTCGTCGCGAAGTCGATGGCGCCGAGCTTCTTCAGTGCGCGGCCCGCCGAGCCCAGCTTGTAGAACATCTGGAGGTAGTCGAGGAGGGCCCGCTCGGCGTCGATGGCCAGCGCGAAGACCTCGCCGCCGCCAGGGGCGACGGCGATCTTCCGTTCCTCGTACGGCAACGCCTCCGTCTCGAAGAGCTGCGCGATGCCTTGCCTGCCCTCGACCTCGACGAGGAGGGTGCGCTTTCCCTCGGTCGCGAGGGCGAGCGCGAGGGCCGCGGCGACCGTCGTCTTACCGGTACCGCCCTTGCCGCTGACGACCTGGAGCCTGCTCACGCCTTCGAGCCTAACCAGTCGCCCCGCCGGCTACGCACGAGGCTGCCCACAGGCTGCGTCACCGGGCCGGCCGGGCCGCGTCGACGGGTCGACCGGGCCGCGGCACGGGACCCGGCCGGGCTGCGTCACGAGGCTGCCCGCCCGTGCGGCTACAGTCGGCACCATGACCAAGTGGGAATACGCGACCGTGCCCCTTCTCGTGCACGCGACCAAGCAGATCCTGGACACCTGGGGCGAGGACGGCTGGGAGCTCGTCCAGGTCGTTCCCGGGCCGAACAACCCCGAGCAGCTCGTGGCCTACCTGAAGCGGGAGAAGGCCTGATGGCCGCGGTGAGCGCCGTTGAGGCGAAGCTCGCCGAGCTCGGCCTGACGCTGCCGGAGGTCGTGCCGCCGCTGGCCGCGTACCAGCCGGCCGTGCAGTCCGGCCCGTACGTCTACACCGCGGGTCAGCTCCCGATGGTGGAGGGCAAGCTTCCGGTCGCCGGCAAGGTGGGCGCCGAGGTCACCGCGGAGGAAGCCAAGGAGCTGGCCGCCACCTGTGCGCTGAACGCGCTGGCCGCCGTGAAGTCGGTCGCCGGTGACCTGGACCGTATCGCCCGTGTCGTGAAGGTCGTCGGCTTTGTCGCCTCCGCCTCCGACTTCACCGGGCAGCCGGGCGTCATCAACGGCGCGAGCGAGCTGCTCGGTGCGGTGCTCGGCGACAAGGG
Organism: Streptomyces sp. NPDC054841; assembly: GCF_053611045.1. Lineage (NCBI taxonomy): Bacteria > Bacillati > Actinomycetota > Actinomycetes > Kitasatosporales > Streptomycetaceae > Streptomyces > Streptomyces sp. NPDC054841. The sequence goes on from NZ_JBSGZO010000344.1 coordinate 6,144, forward strand.
CGTGCACGCGCGCAGCGCCGTGGGTGTCGCGGTGCTGCCGCTGGACGCCCCGGTCGAGATCGAGATCCAGGTGGAGCTCGTCCAGGACTGAATCGCCGGTCAGTACGTGTGCGGCCCTGAACCCCCGTTTCCCGGTGGGTTCGGGGCCGCACTCGCGTTTTCGGCAATCCCCTGCACCTCTCTTGACGTGATCATGCCCATGGGTGTGCCCTGTTCATGGTTAGGAACCTTTCCTATCCATCTGAATCGGGAGGATCCCCGTGGCACCAATCCCCCGCAGACCGCGCCGAGCGGTCGGTGCCCTCGTGGCCGCGGCCACCGCGGCGTTAGCCGTGGCGCTGCCGAATCCGAGCTCGGCCGCCCAGCCCGCGGCCGCCGCCTCCGCCGCCGTCGTACGGTACGAGGCCGAGGCGGCGACCGTTTCGCAGGGTGCCGTCGAGTCCAACCACGCGGGCCATTCCGGTACCGGCTTCGTCAATTTCACGAATGTGGCCGGGAGTTACGCCGAGTTCACCGTGAACGCCCCCGCCGCGGGCAGCGCCACCCTGGTGCTCGGCTACGCCAACGGCACCACCGGCAACCGGCCGCTCGACATCGGCGTCAACGGCGCGAACGCCGTGAACGATCTGGCCTTCCAGCCCACCGGAGCCTGGACCACCTGGTCCTCCGTGACCACCACGGTCACCCTCAAGGCCGGTGCCAACACCATCCGTACGGCATCGGCGGCGGCCGAGGGCGGTCCCAACCTCGACTACATCGATGTGACCGCCGCCGAAGGGCCCGGCGGCACGGACTACGAGGCCGAGTCCGCGACGATCTCGCAGGGCGTCGTCGAGTCCAACCACGCGAACCATTCCGGCACCGGTTTCGTCAACTTCGCGGCCGTCAGCGGCGCGTACGTCGAGTTCACCGTCGACTCGGCGCAGGCCGCCAACGCGAAGCTGGACTTCCGCTACGCCAGTGCCACCGCCGACCGTCCGCTGGACATCGCCGTGGGCGGCGTCACCGTCGCCGACGACCGCTCGTTCCCGGCCACCGGTGCCTGGACGACCTGGCGGACCGTCTCCGTCGACGCCGTACTGAAGGCGGGCAGCAACAAGATCCGCGCCACGACCTCGGGCGTCGACGGGCCGAACCTCGACAAGCTGACCGTGACCGCGACAGGCCCCGCCGACACCGAGCGGCCCACCGCGCCGCCGGATCTGCGCAAGGACAAGGAGCCGACGGCCACCACGGTCTCGCTCGCCTGGGACGCCGCCACCGACAACGTCGGCGTCACCGGCTACGACGTCTACCAGCACGGCCAGCTGATGAAGAAGGTCAGCGGTACGACGCTCGCGGCGACCGTCGAGAACCTCGACCCCGGGACGACGTACGACTGGACCGTCTTCGCCCGCGACGCGGCCGGCAACGCCTCCGTCGCGAGCAACGCCGTCACCATCGCCACCCTGCCCGCCCCGCCGGACGACCAGGCTCCGACGGCCCCCGCGAACCTGCGCTCCCCGGCGAAGACCGCGACCACCGTCGACCTCGCCTGGAACGCCTCGACCGACAATGTGAAGGTCACCGGGTACGAGATCCACCGCGACGGAGTTCTGTCGGGCACCTCCGACACGACCAGTACCAGCGTCGCGGGCCTGACCGCCGAAACCGCCTACACGTTCAAGGTCAGGGCGTACGACGCGAAGGGCAACAAGTCCGGCTTCAGCCCGGAGATCACCGTGACGACCGCCGGCAGCCGGCCGGGCGGCACCCCCGACCCGGGCGCTGTCTCCACCCTCGCGACCGGCGTGGACGTCGCCTGGGGCCTCGGCTTCCTTCCCGACGGCACCGGCATCTACACCGAGCGCAACACCTTCAACGTCTACAAGCTGACCAAGTCCGGCACGAAGACGCTGGTCGGCAAGGTGCCCAACTCCCAGACCACGGGCGGCGAAGGCGGGCTGATGGGCATCGAGATCAGTCCGGCGTTCACCACCGACCACTACCTCTACTTCCTCCACACCTCCTCCGAGGGCAACCGCATCGTGCGGATGACCCTGGAGAACAACACCCTCAGCGGCTACAAGGTGCTGCTGCAGGGCATGGAGAAGAGCAGGTTCCACAACGGCGGCCGGCTGCGGTTCGGCCCCGACGGCAAGCTGTACGCGTCGATGGGCGACGCCCAGACCGAGTCGCGGGCGCAGGACAACACCTCGCTCAACGGCAAGATCCTGCGGATCAACCCCGACGGCTCCGTCCCGTCCGACAACCCCTTCGGCAACGCGGTCTGGTCGAAGGGCCACCGCAACCCGCAGGGCCTGGACTTCGACTCCAAGGGCCGGCTGTGGCAGGCGGAGTTCGGCGACGGCACCATGGACGAGGTCAACCTCATCCAGAAGGGCGGCAACTACGGCTGGCCCAACTGCGAGGGCACGTCGGGCAGCTGCTCCGGCTACATCGCGCCGAAGAAGACCTGGCCGGTCTCCTCGGCCTCGCCCAGCGGCCTGACGATCATCAACGACCATGTCTTCGTCGCCACGACGCGCGGCGAGCGGGTCTACCGGATGCGGATCGACTCCTCCGCCGGCCTGGTCGAGCAGAAGACGTACTTCCAGGGGACGTACGACCGGCTGCGCACGGTCGAGGTCGACCACGACGGCGACATCTGGCTGACCACGTCCACCGACAAGGACGGTACGGCCGGGAACGACCGGATCCTGCGGATCGACATCGTCTACTCGGGCGGCACGACCCCTGGTGAGTTCAAGCTGACCAGCGACGCCTTCGACGACAACGCGTCCATCCCGGCGAAGTACACCTGCGCCGGGGACGGCACCGCGGGCCAGGATCCCTCGCCGCCGCTGACGTGGGGTGCGGGGACGACCGCGGCCAAGGCGTACGCGATCGTCTTCGCCGACGTCGCGAACGGCGGCAACAAGCTCCACTGGGCGATCTGGGACATCCCCGCGGCCAGGCTCTCCCTGCCGGAGGGGCTCGGCTCGGGGTTCGACGTCCCGGGCCAGAGCCCGGCGAAACAGAAGGCCATGGGCAGCGGGGGAAACTCCCAGGAGTACTTCGGCCCCTGCCCCGGTGGCTCGACCCATCCGTACACCTTCACGCTGTACGCGCTGAACACGGCGACCGTGCCGGGGATCGGCTCCGGGTCGACGATGGATCGGATCGAGACGGCGATCAAGAACGTGAGCACCGCGAACGTGAAGCTCCGCGGCAACTCCGACGCCGCCGCGTGAGGTGACCGGGCGGTGACCGGCCCGCGGTGCGGCGGGC
>NZ_JBSGZO010000345.1:0-9395 GCF_053611045.1 Streptomyces sp. NPDC054841
CCGCGCAGGTCCGTCGCCGCCTGGTCCAGGTTCTGGCAGGACTTGATCGACTCGACCGACCGGATCACTGCGGCTCGGCTGTCGTTGCTGTCCGCGAGCAGCTTGTCGAGCGCCTCGGCCTGCGGCTTGGCCGGGTCGGCGGCGTCCTGCGTCGCCGAGTCCGACGCCGGCGAGGTCGCGGCGGCGATCGTCTTGTCGTCGTCCTTGCCCTTGTCGTCGCCACCGCCACCGAACATCAGCGCGCTCGCGCCGAGACCCAGCACGGCACACCCGACCACGACCGCGGCGATCACCGGCACGCGCGAGGAGCGGCGCGGCTCGGGGTCGTACGTCTGCTGAGGCTCGTGCGGCGGCACCGGCGCCTGCGGCGGCGCGTACTGCCGCTGGTGCGGCGCGGCCCCCGGCTCGGCGCCGAAGCGCGGCATCTGCTGCGTCGAGTCCGCCGTGTGGCCCGCGCCGTCCGCGCTGCGGAAGAGGTTGTCGAACTCCGCGGGAGGCTGCCGCTCGTCGGGCGCACCGGGCCGAATGCCGTACGGGGCGCCCGGCGGCGGGGCGGGGACGTGCTGCTGCGGAACGTTCTGCTGCGGTACGGGCGGAAGATACTGCGTGGCTTCCGCTCCGCCCTGCGCGGCGAGCGGGCGCGTCCCCAGGAACTGCGTCGACTCGGCGGGAGCCTCCGGCGGAAGCGCCCCGGCACCGGGCGGCACAGGCGCGATGTACTGCGTGGCCTCGGCAGCGGACGGGACGGGCGCGATGTACTGCGTGGCGTCGGCGTCGGAGGGCAGAGCCTGCGGCATCGATTGTGGCATGGCCTGCGGCATCGGCTGCGGCATCTGCCCGTACGGTCCCGGCTGCTGGGCCGGTGCGCCGTGCGGCGGCAGCGGCTGCGGCTGCCCGTACGGAGCCGCCGTACCGGGCGCACCCGGCATCTGCTGCTGCGGCAGCGGCTGCGCCTCCTGCCCGGGCCCCCAGGGCGCACCCCAGGGGGTCCCACCCGCCGGGGCGACCTGCTCTCCGCTGACTCCCGGTATCCAGGGCTCGCTGCCGTCCGCGGGCAGCACGACACCTTCGTGCGCGGGCCGCGCGGCCGGGAGCTGCGCCTCGTCACCCTGTCCGCTGTGCGTCACCGGGACTCCTACGTGTGGACCTACGGAACCGTCGGTTCACGCTACCGGGTGGGTCAGGGGGTCCGCACACACGTGTGGGACGGGTAACAAGAACGCTCCCGAAGACGCTGCTTACGCCCCGCGAAGGGAGGTGTGCCGGGGGCAAGGCCCGGCACAGCTCACCGACCCGTACGCCCCGGACAGCCCGGACGACTCAGCCGGCCCGCACGGACCCAGACAGCCCGTACGCCCCGGACGACTCACTCGGCCCGCGCACCCCGGGCGCCCCGCACGCCCGGGACGACTCAGCCGGCCTGCACGCCCCGGACAGCCCGCAGGCCTCACACAGCCCGGACGACTCACTCGGCCCGCACGCCCCGGGCGCCCCGCACGCCCCGGAGACTCACGCCGCCGCCATCTCCGCCCTCGCCCCGAACTCCCGCACCGCCGGCTCGTCCGCGTACGGCTCCAGGCGCTGCCGCAGGTCGTCCAGATACTCCGCGCCCCTGCTCGACCGCAGGGTGCCCAGCAGCTCCACCGCCCGTGTGCCCGTGTGACAGGCCGCCTCGACCTCGCGCTGCTGGACCTGGGCCGTGGCCAGCAGCACGAGGCCGATCGCGCGGCGGCGGGCGCGCGACTCGGGGTGGCCGTCGAGGGAGTCGGTCGCGCTGCGGGCCGCCGCCGCGGCCTGGCCGAGGTCGCGGTGGCAGTGCGCGAGCTCGTCGGAGAGATAGGCATGGTCGAAGTGGGCGATCCAGGCCGGGTCGTCCCCCGAGTCGGGATCGGCCCGGTCCAGCGCCAAGAGCGCCTTGCCCGCCACCTCGTGGCAGGCGCGGGCGTCGCCGAGCAGCGCGTGCCCCCGCGCCTCCGCCGCGTAGAACATGGCCTCGGCCCGCGGCGTCACCCGACCCCGCGCGCCCTCCTGCGCGGCCCGCGCCAGCTGCGCGATCTCCCGTGGGTTCCCGAGCTGCGCCGCGAGATGGCTCATGGACGCGGCCAGGACGTAGCCGCCGTACGCCCGGTCGCCCGCCGCCTGCGCGAGCCGCAGGGCCTGGATGTAGTAGCGCTGCGCGAGCCCGGGCTGGCCCGTGTCCACCGCCATGTACCCGGCGAGTTCGGTGAGCCGCGCCACCGCCGCGAAGAGCTGCCGGCCCACCGGCTCCCGGTACGAGCCGGAGAGCAGCCCGGACACCACGCTGTTCAGGTAGTGGACGACGACCGGCCGCACGTGCCCGGCCCCGAACCGGTGGTCGAGACCCGTGAGCGCCTGCGTCATCGCCAGCACCGCCTCGACGTCCGACACCCCCACCCGCGCCCCGCCCTGCCGCGCCACCTGCGCGTCCGCTCCGGTGATCAGCCAGTCACGGCTGGGCTCCACGAGCGCCGACGCCGCGACGGTCGACCCGGACAGGAAGTCACGCCTGCCCACATCACTGCGCCACAGCTCACAGACCTGCTCGATCGCACCGAGCACGGTCGGCGCGAACTGAAGCCCGACCCCCGACGCCAGATTCTTGCCGTTGGCCATGCCGATCTCGTCGATCGTGACCGTACGTCCCAGCTTGCGGCCCAGCGCCTCGGCGATGATCCCTGGAGCCCGCCCGCGTGGCTGCTGTCCGCGCAGCCAGCGCGCCACGGACGTCTTGTCGTACCGCAGGTCGAGGCCGCGCTCCACCCCGACCATGTTGACCCTGCGGGCCAGCCCGGCGTTGGAGCACCCGGCTTCCTGGATGAGCGCCTGCAGCCGTTCGTTCGGCTGGCGGGCGACGAGTGGCCTCGCTGCCATGACTACCCCCTGTACCGGACCGCGCTGATCGTGATCTTCACTTGATCACTTCCCGGCGTTATCCGGAGAATGCCGATGAGCTCGGACGATTACGGGTGAATGCCGCTCCCGCAACTGGCTACCCTCCCGCCGGGCCCCGCCCGCACGCGCGCCCCCGGCCGTGCACCCATGCGCCCCAAATGCAGGATCGATGCGCCATGCCCCGGCCGTGCGCGGCCGTAACCCGCGGTGGTGGCGGGAGTTGTGTTCATCGTGAAAGAGACCATCGAAGAGTCAGTCGGCGGTTCCATCGGCGTCACGGAGGCCGCCCACATCCCCAAGCAGCGGGGTGAACAGCTGCTGGACAGCGCGGTTCGGTACGCGGAGCAGCGTCACTGGGACGTGGTCCCGGGCACCTGGCTGGAGGCCGTCGAGGGCGCGGAAAGGTGCTCGTGCGGCGCGGAGGCGTGCGTTGCGCCGGGGGCGCACCCCTCCCGGCCGGACTGGTCGACGCAGGCGACGGGCAGCGCCGTGGCCGCGCGCCGGCTGTGGGGGAAGCAGCCGAAGGCGTCGATCCTGCTGCCCACGGGGCGGACGTTCGACGCACTCGACGTCTCGGAGTCCGCCGGTTTCCTGGCACTGGCCCGGATGGAGCGGATGGATCTGGCGCTCGGCCCGGTGACCTGCACCCCGGACCGGCGGATGATCTTCTTCGTGCTGCCCGGCGCCGCCCTGAAGGTCCCTGATCTGGTACGGAAGTTGGGCTGGACGCCCAGCTCGATCGACCTGGTGGCACGCGGCGACGGCCACTATGTCGCGGCTCCGCCGACCCGCGTCGGCAGTCACGGAGCGGTGCAGTGGGTGCGCAGGCCGACGCCCGCGAACCGCTGGCTCCCGGACGCGGAGGAACTCATCAGCCCGCTGGCATACGCGTGTGGACGGGAGGCGGCCGACGAGCGGGACCGGCGATCGTAGTGTTGCTCCCGTAGAACGGGGACAACGGAAGGCAGCAGACCATGCCGGACCAGACGGAAAACAGGGCGGGCGGTACGCCGGGAACGGCGCCGCCCGCCGTTCGTGTACAGGGGCTGTGGAAACGATTCGGCGAGCAGATCGCGGTCGCGGGCATCGATCTCACCCTGCCCGCGGGCAAGTTCATCGGCCTGGTCGGTCCGAACGGCGCGGGGAAGACGACCACTCTGTCGATGGTGACCGGGCTGCTCCGCCCGGACCAGGGCAAGGTCGAGGTCGTCGGCCACGACGTCTGGCGCGACCCGGTCGAGGTGAAGGCCAGGATCGGTGTGCTGCCCGAGGGGCTGCGGCTCTTCGAGCGGCTGTCGGGGCGGGAACTCCTCGCGTACACCGGCCGGTTGCGAGGGCTGCCCGGCGAAGAGGTCGACAAGCGGGCCACACAGCTCCTGGACGTACTGGATCTGGCGGGGGCGCAGCACAAGCTGGTCGTCGACTACTCGACGGGCATGCGGAAGAAGATCGGCCTGGCGGCGGCGCTGCTGCACAATCCCCAGGTGCTCTTCCTGGACGAGCCGTTCGAGGGTGTCGACCCCGTCTCGGCGCAGACGATCCGTGGGGTGCTGGAGCGCTACACCGCGTCCGGGGCGACCGTCGTGTTCTCCAGCCATGTGATGGAGCTGGTGGAGTCGTTGTGCGACTGGGTCGCGGTGATGGCGGCGGGCCGGATCCGGGCACAGGGGACGCTCGCGGAAGTGCGGGGCACGGCGTCGTCGCTCCAGAACGCGTTCCTGGAGCTGGTCGGCGCGGGTGACCGCGACACCGGTGACTCGCTGGAGTGGCTGGGCGGCGGCGGTTCGCGATGACGACTCCGACGACCGGGTCCCTGACTCCTGTCTTCGTACGGCTCAAGCTCTCGCTGCTGACCAACGGGTTGCGCCAGTCGTCGGGCCGTACCGCCGCGTTCATCGCCTCGGCGGTCGTGGCGCTGCTGATCGCGGCGGGTCAGCTCTTCGGGCTCGTCCTGCTGCGCGGCACGGAGAGCGCGGCGTCGCTGGTGGTGCTGCTGGTCGGTGTGCTCGCGGTGGGCTGGGCGTTCATGCCGCTGTTCTTCCCGAGCGGTGACGAGACGCTCGACCCGACCCGGCTGGTGATGCTGCCGCTGCGCCCGCGGCCGCTGGTGTCGGCGCTGCTGATGGCCTCGCTGGTCGGGATCGGCCCGCTGTTCACGCTCTGCCTGGTGGTGGGCGGCGCGCTGGCACTGGCGCACGGTGCGGGCGCGGTGCTGGTCGCGGTGGTGGCCGTACCGCTGACCCTGCTGGTGTGCGTGGCACTGGCGCGAGCGGTCGCGGCTGCCAATATCCGGCTGCTGACCAGCCGCAAAGGCCGCGATCTGGCCGTGCTGAGCGGTCTGGTGATCGCGGTGGGCATCCAGTTCGTGAACTTCGGCGCGCAGCGGCTCGGCCGGGCGGGCGGCCTCTCGGCGCTCGAACCGGTGGCGTCGGTGGTCCGCTGGATCCCGCCGTCGTCGGCGATGGGTGCGATCGACTCGGCGAGCGCGGGCTCGTACGGCATCGCCGTCGCGCAGCTCGCGCTCTCGGCGGCGGCGTTGGGAGGGCTGCTGTACGGATGGCAGCACAGTCTCACCCGGCTGATGACGGCGCCTGACGGCTCGACGCTCGCCGCCGCGTCGGAGCCGAGCCGCCGGGCCACCTCCACGGGGCTGCACCGGCTGCTGCCGGGCGGCCGTACGGGCACGGTCATGCAGCGCAGCCTGCGCTACGTCTGGCGCGATCCGAAGACGAAGACGGCCTGGGTGACGGCGCTGGTCATCGGCATGATCGTGCCTGTCTTCAACGCCCTCCAGGGCACCGGGTCGATCTACTTCGCGTGCTTCGCGTCGGGGATGCTCGGCGTCCAGATGTACAACCAGTTCGGGCAGGACACGTCCGCGTTCTGGATGGTCGCGCAGACGATCTCGTCGCCGCGGGACGCGTACCTCGAACTGCGCGCCCGTGCACTGGCGTTGCTGCTGATCACGCTCCCGTACACGGTCCTGGTCACGGTTGCCACGGCGGCGCTGCTCAGCAACTGGAGGGCGCTGCCGGAGGCACTGGGGATCGCCTTCGCGCTGCTGGGGGCGATGCTGTCGACGGGTGCGCTGGCGTCGGCGCGCTTCCCGTACTCGATCCCGCAGGACAGCGCGTACAAGAACGTCGCCCCGGGGCAGGGCGGTCTCGCATGGATCTCCATCTTCGGCGGAATGGTGGCCTCCGCGCTGCTGTGCGCACCGTTGATCGCGCTCACGATCTGGCTGAACGCCGCGAGTGCCGAGTCCGCGCTGTGGAGCCTGCTGCCGCTGGGCATCGCGTACGGCGCCGTGGTGGCGTGGGGCGGACTGCGGGTAGCGGCCCGTCAGACGGCGGAGCGGCTGCCGGAGATACTGACGGCGGTCAGCAAGGGGTGAGAGTCGTGCCCTGACGTACGGTACGGATCATGTCCATGCCTCCTCCGCCTCAGGGGTACCCGCAGCACCAGGGGTCTCCGTCGCAGCAGCCGTACGGGCCCCCTCAGCCACAGCAGGGACAGCCGTGGCCGCCCCAGGCGCCCTACCCGCAGCACCAGGGGTATCCACAGCACCCGCAACAGGCGCCGTACCCGCCCCAGGTCCCCTTCCCGCAGCAGCAGGGCGCCTGGGGCGGGCCGCCGCCGATGCCGCCGAAGAAGACCCGGAACGGCCGGATCCTGGGGATCTCCGCCGCGATCGTCGTCGGGGTCGTGGCGCTCGGCTGGGCCGGCAACAATCTGGGCCGCCTCGGAGCCTCCGGTTCCTTCCCGGCGGCGACGCACAAGATCACGCTCCCGAAGACGCTGCTGGACGGCCGGTACACGCTGACGCAGGATCACTCCGACAAGAGTGAGGCGGAACTGGCGGGCACGAGCAAGTCCAACATCCGCGGTGCGAAGGGCGTCGCCGGCCAGTACACGTCCGTCGACAAGGACGGAACGGGCGTACTGGTCCTCTCGGGCCTGTACGGGCGGATCAAGAACCCGGACCTGGCCCGCGACAAGATGCTGGAGGGCGCGGCCGAGGCGGACGGCGCGACGGTCGCCGTGGCGCCGAAGGACATCGAGGTGACCGGCTCGGACGTCACCATCACCTGCCAGGTCCTGACCATGGAACAGCCCGGGGGCGAGAAGAGCCCCTTCGCCATGTGCGCCTGGGCGGACGAAAACACGAGCGGCTCCATCGCCGAAGTCACGGCAAAGACCGCGGCGCAGAGCCCGGAGTCCATCGATCTCGACGCGGCGGCCGCGAACACGCTGAAGGTGCGCGAGGAGACCAGGAAGCCCATCGCCTGACCCGATTGTGCAGACCGCGTGCAGACAGTGGAGGCGGACCGGGGCCGCATCACCGCGAGGCCGGGGCGGAGCGCGACTCTCCGCCCCGGCCCTTCGCTGTATACGAAGGCGTACGCCGACCCGCATCGCGAAGTGCCGCGGACCGGGTACGCCGGGCCGGGGCGAGGCACCGCTTTCCGGCCGAACGACTGCTGGGGGCGCTGTTCAAAGATGGAACCAATTTCCGATAGCAGCAGGTCAGATGGTCGTTCCGGCTTGTACCACTAGCGAATGTCCATATGTTGGACACCGCCTCGCGCGCGCCTCGCACCCCTTCCGAACAGGCCGAACGACCATTCGATCGGCACGCCGTGAGCGTATGCGGCCGGAAACAGGTGATAAATGTGCGATCACTGTACGCATCAGCAAGACTCCCGAGCGCAATCGCAATCACCGGCGAAGGAGCTTCACCCATGCGTTACATTCTCAACACACTCGGCGCGACGGCCTCCGCGGCCGCACTCGTCCTCAGCGGGACCGCCGCCGCGGGCGTGGCACACGCCGAGCCCGCGAAGCCCACCGGGCTCTACGCGCCGTCGGCGATGGTACTGATGGTCGGCAAGGGCGACGCTGCGACGGCGACGATCGAGCGCGCGGTGACCTTGAACTGTGCACCCAAGCCGAGCGGCAGCCACCCCGCGCCCCGCGCGGCATGCCAGGAACTGACCGAGGTGGACGGACAGTTCGGCCTGCTGACCGGCGCTCCCCGCCGCCCTTGTACGCGCCAGTGGGACCCGGTCACGGTCGGCGCGAGCGGTGTGTGGCAGGGCAAGCGGGTCGACTGGTCGACCACGTACGGCAACGAGTGCGAGATGCGGGAGAGCCTGTCCGGCGCCAAGGTCTTCAGCTTCTGACCAACCCCCGACGCGGCGGACCGGGCCAGACGGTGGACCCGGTCCGCCGCCCCTGTGGCGGTCCGGCTCAGGGAGTCAGCACACCGTCCAGGAACGGCTCGATCGCGCCGCGCCAGGCATCCGGCTGGTCGTAGTGGACGAGATGACCGGCGTCCGCGACCTCGGCGTACTGCCCGCGGGGCAGGACGCGGACCATCTCCTGGGCCTCGGCGCGGCCGAGTTCGCCGTCGAGACCGCGGACGACGAGGGTGGGGCACCGGACCTGGGCGAGGGAGTCCCAGTGGGCGTCATGGACCCAGGTCTCGCGGGACGTGAGCATCTGACGGCGGGAGAAGACCGGACGCCAGCCGTCCGCACGCTCGGCCATCACCTCGGCGAAGAACTCACCGCGCGCGGGGCTCGGGCGCTCCACCCAGGGGTCGTCCTCACCGAACCACTTGCGGACGTCCGCGAGGGTCGCGAAGGGGACGGGCCAGGTACGGAACCAGTCCTCCCATTCACGCTGGGAGGCCGCTCCCAGCGCGGAGGCGCGCATGTCGCAGATGACGAGGGCCTGGACGAGGTCGGGGCGCTCTGCGGCGAGCTGCCAGGCAGTGAGTGCGCCCATGGAGTGGCCGATGAGGGTCACCGGGGCGAGGCCCAGCTGTTCGACCGCGGCCGCGGCATCGGAGACATACGCCTCGCGGGCGAACGAACCGTCGGCCGGCTTCTCGCTGCGGCCGTGGCCGCGCTGGTCCAGGGCGACGGCGCGGTGCCGCTCGGCGAGCCACCGGGCGGTGGCGGCCCAGTGCGAGGCGCGGCCCATCAGCCCGTGCAGCAATAACACGCCCGGCGCGCGGTCCGTCTCGCCGCGCCCCTTGGGCGGGTCGGCGAACTCCCAGGCAGCGAGGCGAACGCCACCCGCTCCGGTCACGTCGATGCGCCGCACCATGGTCCTGGCACCCCCTTCTGTCCCCCGTGGATCTCCGAGCTCTCCGAAGCGGTCGAGCCCCGCCAGACTATCGAACTTCTATTCGAAAACTGGGATCTCGCAGCCAACACCCCTCGTTCGAGTGACCATGCTCAAGGATTGACGGCCGCCGGCAAGGGGAGATCTTCAGCGGGAGGCGGGCCGCTCGGGGAAACCGGTCCGAGGGGAGTGACCCTGGGAGCTCGGGGCTCCGGGTCAGCAATGGGGAGGACAGGCCCCGGCGCCCATGGGCGCCGGGGCCGTCCATGTACGCGCATGGCGTGCGAACGATCGACACGTGCCCACCCCCGGGCATATGCCTCAGCCCAGCGTGGCACGCGAACCGCCCG
>NZ_JBSGZO010000346.1:0-9334 GCF_053611045.1 Streptomyces sp. NPDC054841
GTCCAGGCCGCCCCCACACCCGCCCCCGGAGGAAACCCCCAATGATCCCGCTCGCGCCACACCAAGTCCCTGCCGTTGCCGAGTGGTTCCCGGCCGGAGCTCCAGGCCCCGGGGCACTGCCCGAGCACGTACTGACCACCGGCAGGGGCACCTGGTGGGCGGACCGTTCGGCAGAGCCGCGTGCCGTCGCCGTCACCTGCGCCGACCACGCACTCCTGAGCGGAGATCCGCAGGTGCTTTCCCCGGAGGCCATGGCACCGCTCGCCGGCCACTATGTCGTCGCACCCGCCCGATTTCTGCCGGTCCTCGGTTCCGCCTTCAACCTGATCCACCCGTGGGAGCGCATGGTGTACACACACCGGACACCCGCACCCGTGCCCCGTCCTCCGAGGGGCGTGACCATTCGCCGACTTACCACCGACGACGCTCCCTCGCTCGTCGCTCTCGGACCGGACATGGCCTGGATCCACGCCAGTTGGGGAGGCCCCTCCGGTCTCGCCGCCTCCGGCTTCGCCTGGGCAGCGTTCCGCAAGGACCAGATCCACGCCGTGGCCTGCACCTACTTCCTCGGCAGCGCGTACGAGGACATCGCCTGCGCCACCGTCCCCGACCACCGTCGCCGGCACCTGTCTCTCGCCTGCATCACCGCCCTCTGCTCGGACATCGCCGCCCGCGGCCGCACTCCGACCTGGACCTGCTCCCGGGACAACCGCCCCAGCCGCCTGCTGGCCTGGACCGCCGGTTTCCACCCTGCTTCAGGAACACGTTCACTACGCCACCACGCACGCCACAACGGAAATTGCCGCCTAGCACCAATACCAGTGACTTAAGGTCCTTGCTGGTACGGTGCGTGGTGGGGAGGTGCCTGGATGCCACGGCCGGGTCAGGTCAAGCCGGAGACGGACGAGCGATTGTCGGATCGCATCGCGGTGGGGCTGCTGACGCGGTCGTTCCCGCCGGAGTTGGTGGACCGGGTGGTGGCCGAGTGCGGGCGGTCCGGGCAGCGCAACCGACTGCTGCCGCCGCGGGTGGTGGTCTACTTCGTGCTGGCGATGTGCCTGTTTACAGGGCAGGGCTATGAAGAAGTCGCGCGGTTGCTGACGCACGGGCTGGCTTGGGCGAAACGCCGGTCGGGCTCCTGGCAGGTGCCCACCACGGCGGCGATCTCACGGGCTCGGGCCAAGCTGGGGCCGGAGCCGCTCAAGGCCCTGTTTGCCCACGTGGCCAGGCCGTTGGCGACGGTGTCGACACCGGGTGACTTCCATGGCCGGTGGCGGCTGGTGGCCGTCGACGGCACCGTCTTCGACGTGCCGGACAGCGAGGAGAACGCCACGTACTTCGGACGTCCGAAGACCCACCGCACCCAGCGGTGTGCGTTCCCGCAGGTACGGGTGGTGGCGCTGGCCGAGTGCGGCACCCACGCCATCACCGCCGCCGCTCTGGGCCCGCTTGCGGTGTCCGAACCGGCCCTTGCCCGCGAGTTGTTCGGCCACCTCGGCGAGGGTGATCTGCTGCTGGCCGACCGCGGCTTCACCGGCCTGGAGCTGTGGCGGGCGGCGTCGGCCGGCGGCGCTGACCTGTTGTGGCGAGTAAGGTCCAGCGCAGTGCTGCCGGTACGCAAGGAATTGCCCGACGGCTCGTACCTGTCGGACATCGTCGCCGCCAAAGACCACCGCAAACGCGCCGATCCGCAGGTGGTGCGGGTGATCGAGTACACCCTGGACGATCCCGGCCAGCCCGCCGGGGATGCCCCTTACCGGCTGATCACCACGATCCTCGACCACGAGGCCGCACCCGCTCTGGAACTGGCCGCCCTCTACGGCCAGCGGTGGGAGATCGAGACCGCGCTGGACGAGCTCAAGACCCACCAGCGCGGGCCGGCCGAGGTCCTGCGCTCGCGCTCACCCGGCGGCGTCGAGCAGGAAGTATGGGGACACCTACTGGTCCACCACGCCATCCGCACGCTGATGCACGACACCGCCGAACACGCCGGGCTGGACCCGGACCGGCTCTCCTTCACCCGCAGCATCCGCCTCGCCCGCCGTCAGGTCCCCGCGCAGGCGGCCTTTTCCCCCTGACCGCCTGGCCGCGGCCCTCACTGAGGGCATCCGCGAGATAGCCGCACGACGCTCACCCAAACGTCGCCCGCGCCTCAACCCCCGCGTCGTCAAACGCAAGATGTCCAACTTCGGCGTCAAACGCGACGAGCACCGACACGGCACCCGACGCCCCCAGCATCCGGCCGAGACGCTGGCCATCGCCCCGCACTGGCGCACCGCCCCCGATCAACCCGCCGACCAAGGTCCCCCGAAGCTGGGACCCAATCCCCTAAGTCACTGGTATTGGGCCTAGAGCCGATGCTCCACCGCGGGAACTGCGGGCTGTACAAGGTGCAGCTCGGGTACCTCGACAAGGAGCATGTGATGATCGCGCTGCAGGAGTTCCCCGGGCTGGAGATGTGCGAGATCTGCGCGCCATGGGGCAGCCTGGGCATCGACAAGCCGACGAAGCACTGATGCGAAGCCACCGGCACCTCCCTCAGCTCAAGAACCGCTCCCGGCAATGACCAGGATCGAGCCCACCACGATCTCGCCGCTGCCCCACACGCCGTACATCCAGGCTGTCATCGAGCAGCTGGCCGCTGGAGGCTGCGCACCGGACCGCGCCCGGCTCTACCGGGCAGCCGAACCCGGCCAGACCGCCGGCCCCGGCGAAGGGCTTCTGGTCGCCGTGCTCGAATGGCACCCCGCCCCCCGCCACCATCCCCACGGACAGAGGCTGCGCTGGACCAACCGCACCGGCTGGCAGCCCATTCGACCAGGCAGCGCACTTCCCCCACACGGCTGACGAGCACGACGACAGCATCGGTCACCCAGCACGAAACCCCACCCTTCGCCCCAACTCATGTTGCTACCTGTGGTGTTGGCCCCACGGTGATCGCTCTGTTCAGGCCGTGGAGCGCAGCGGAGCAGGCTGCGCGACGACGGCCGCGCACGTCAGATGCCGGGCACCGCATGTCTTCCAGATCGGTCACCAGACCGCGCAGCTGGCCGATCATCTCCCTGACACAGCTGCGGGCCGTCCCATGTGCACCTTTTCAAAAGTGCGGCCACCACCAGGTCGTGAACCTCGTCAACGGGGCGTCCACCCCCGTGAACATCCAGGTGGAGCCCTCGCAGTTCACCCAGGAACCCAGCGGAGAGATCACCTTCCGCCCGCCCGGCCCCGTCTCCGCCGCCTCATGGGTGACCGTCACCCCTTCCCGTCTCCGCCTGGGGCCCCGGGAGACCAGGAAGGTGACGGTCGA
This sequence comes from Streptomyces sp. NPDC054841, assembly GCF_053611045.1. Classification (NCBI taxonomy): domain Bacteria; kingdom Bacillati; phylum Actinomycetota; class Actinomycetes; order Kitasatosporales; family Streptomycetaceae; genus Streptomyces; species Streptomyces sp. NPDC054841. Next base: position 3,308 of record NZ_JBSGZO010000346.1, read on the forward strand.
CGTCAGCGTCCCCGACCGCCCCGAACCGGGCGAGCGCTACATCGCGATCCTCTTCAAGACCCCACCCAGGCAGATGTCCCGCAATGTTCAGGTGGTGGGCGCAGTGGCCAGCCAGTTCTGATCAACGTACCGGGCAAAGCGGTCCACCGGATCCTCGCCGACCAGCTCGAAGCACGCCGCTTCGCCTTCGGCGGCCCGGTCGACCTCAGCCTGTCCATCCGCAATGCCAGCAACGTCCACCGCAGCTACACCGGCCGCAACCGGATCACCGCCACAGCTGGCGGACAGAAACTCGTCTTCCCCCACATCACGGTCCTGGCCTGCTCGCGTGCGCCCTCGGCCTTTCCTCCTCACCCGCAAAGGCGTCCGCTACCAACGAGCCCTTCTCCATGCAGCGCGGCAGACACGGCACTGAGCGCCCAAGGCCAGTCGCAAGCGGTTCCGCGCGGCGTTCAGCAAGGCCGTGAAGGACACTAACGGATGCGCGCGACGCGGCCCTTGTCGTCCACTACGGCCACGCTCGCCCACACCAGAACCGTCAAGGACGCGCAGCTGACGGCGATCGGCCCGAGGCTGGCCGAGCTAGGGCCTGTCCGGCGCCCAACGGCCTGTCCGGGCCAATCGCCCACTCTCCCCGGTGCCGCCGACCCGCTCGTGGGCAGGGCAGGCGCCGTGATCGCAGTGACCGCCAGCGCGTCCACCACGTGACTCCGCCACTTAGCGGTATGTCCCGGAATGTGTTCTTGGTCGATTGGTGGTTTGCTGCTCGGTGGCGGCGTCCCGGGCTGTCCGGTGCGCCGTTCTTCTGTGTTTTCCGGAGAGCTCAAGGAGGAGTTCCGCATGTCCGTGTACACCCCCCAGCAGATCAGCCAGCCGCAGATCCAGCAGCCCTACGGTCAGCAGCTGTTCGGCCAGCAGATCGCCGGGCCACAGCAGCAGATCGCGCAGGTGGTCCAGCAGTCGATCCAGCAGGCCTGTCAGCAGGCGAGCCAGCAGGTGGCTCAGCGCATGCAGCAGACGCTGCAGCAGATCCAGCAGGTCCAGCAGCAGCTGCAGCAGCAGGGCTTGGCCCACCAGGCGCACCCGTACCTGGCTGTCGCGCTGCACCACACCCTGCACCAGGGCGTGCGGAACGCTGTGGAGCAGTCCGTGCAGCAGGCGCTGCCTCTGGCGATCCTGACGCTGGTGCAGCAGAGCCAGCAGGGCCAGCAGCAGTGGGGCGGTGGTTACGGCCAGCAGCAGTTCGGCCAGTTCCCCGGCCAGGGGATGTTCGGGCAGCAGCCGCAGTTCGGGCAGCTGTCGCCTATGGGCATGTGAGACACCCGCCCGGGCAGCGCTCGTTCTCCCTGCTGTGTGGGGAGGCGGGCCTGTCCGGCCGGATGCCGCGCCGGGGCGAGGCAAAGGCGCGGCGCCGCTGGCCGGGGAGCTCATGGACGCCCGCTTCCCGGCCGGCCACTGAAGATCCGGGCGTACGACGACGCTTTACGTTGAGATGGCGGTTGGCTGAATGAGTGAGCAGGGCGGCAACGGTGTGAAGCCGGGCAACGGCAAGGGCGGCAAGACCCCGCGTGCGCAGGGCGCGGCGGGTGAGGCCGGGCAGCCGTCGGCGGCTGCGGGCGGGGCAGGTGAGCCGACCGGACGGATGGGCGGGGAGGCACAGGCGCTGGGGCACCAGGGTCGGGGTGTGCGGGCGGGGTGGGGCCGCTATCTGGTCGCGCCCCGGCCGTTGGGGTTTATTGCCGGTGGGGTGCCGCCGATCGAGGCCACGGCGCTGTTCAAGCTGCTGGAGGAAGACCCCGACGTGGAACCGGTGGCGCAGGTGCGGCCGTCGCGGTCGCGCGGATTGGGGGTGATCGCGGAGCCGCATCCGGCCTGCCCCCCGGTCGCGGTCGTGAGGATGCCGCAGGAGCGGGCCCGCGCCTTGGCGGCGAACCCGCAGGTGGTCGTGGAGATCGACCAGCCGCTCTCCTACACCCCCACCCCCTCCGTGGGTATCGGCCCGGTGCCGGTGATCGACCCCATGCTGGCCATCACGCTGGAGGAGCCCGAGCAGCTCACGCTGCACGTGGTGGGCAGCGACGGGGAGGCGGTGGCCGGTGCGCACGCGTGGGCGATTGGCACCGGCGGCCAGGTCCACGGCACCACCGGCCCGGACGGACGGGTGACCCTGACCCTGGCCGCCGACACCCCCGAGACGCTGCAGGCCCTCTACGTCCGCCCGGTGGCCGACTACTGGCCGGTGCGCACCGGCACCCCCCAACCCGCGGGCAGCGGGGAGGCGGTGGTGACGGTGCAGGCGCTGTCGGAGACGTTCGAGGGATTTCCCGGCCGGGCGCTCACCGGCTGGGGTGCGCAGGCGATGCGGCTCAACCAGATCCCGCCGACCTACCGCGGTCACGGCATCAAGATCGCGCTGCTCGATTCGGGGGTGAACACCGCCCACCCGGACCTCAAGGACACCGTGAAACACGGGCACGACTTCACCGGCGCCGGAAACGGCACGTGGGGCCTCGATGTGACCGGGCACGGCACGTGGTGTGCCGGGGTCATCGCCGCGGCGGACAACAACGCCGGCATCGCCGGGATCGCGGCGGAGGCCGAGGTGCATGCGCTGAAGCTGTTCCCCGGCGGGCACCTCAGCGACCTGCTCGAGGCGGTCGACTACTGCATCAGCCACGACATCGACATCGCCCAGATCAGCCTCGGCTACGGCGCCCCGTCCCAGCTAGCCGCCTGGAAAATGGCGGACGCGCACGCCGCCGGGATCACGGTCATCGCCCCGGCCGGGGACACCGCCGGCCCTCTCACTCAGCTGGCGACCCTGCCGGGGGTGCTGGCGGTGGGGGCGATCGCGCACACCGGCACCTATCCCGTGACCAGCCCGCTCACCGCGGTGCAGCCGCCGTGGCCCGGCCCATATCCGGCGCCGTTCACCCCCACCGGTCCGGGGGTGGACCTGGTCGCGCCCGGCGCGGCGGTGATCACCACCAGCCTGGGTGACGGCTATGCCACGGTGGACGGCACGGCGATCGCCGCGGCGCACGTCACCGGGCTGGCCGCGCTGCTGCTGGCCCACCACGACCACCTGCGCGCCCAGGCGGTGCCGCGGACCGCGGCGCGCGCCGACCGCCTGTACATGCTGGTACGCACCGCCTGCCGGCCCCTGCCCGGCACCGACCCCCGCCTGGGCGCGGGCATCGCGGACGCCCCCACCGCGCTCGGCATCCCCGCGAGCTGGCAGCAGGCCGAGCAGTACGCGCCGGCCGGACCGTACCAGCGGGGCTGACGGCACGAGCCGTTCACAGACTTCCGCCCCCCTTCGCCGCCCTGCCGCCATCGGACGATGGGGGGCGGAGACGGCGGCGGGCCGAACAGGTCTCGCCCTGATCGTGCGCACCCTCAGCTCAGTCTTTCAGGATCCTTGCCCGCAGTACGCCGCGGTCCCTCGGTTCATCCAGGTCAGGGCGCTGTAGTTGGGGCAACGGACCGGTATGCGGATCCGCCTCGGCCGCGAGTACGCGATGCCGTATCCCGGTGTTCGAGAGGTCGGGGTCGGATTCGCGGCCGGTGCCCAGGGGGCGGCGGGTGGTGCTCACCCGGGGACAGTAACCGTCGGCCTCTCCTTCTCGCTCGGCTGTTTTCGGGGGTGAGCGGCCTGGCTGACCACTTCCTCATATGAGGAGGCGGGCGATGACGGCGTATGGCGTCGATCGTGGCCGCGGAGAGGCGAAGAAGAAGCAGGTGGAGGGCTAGGTTCTGTCCGGCGGATCATGTGACTGCTTCGTGGCGGGGTCGTTGTGATTGGTATGGGGCGGGGGTGCGTGCAACTTACTGTTCTCCCCCGAGTTCACGAGTCTTCGAGCAAAGGAATACGAATGAGCCCGCTGAGGAAGAAGACGCTGTGCGCCCTGCTGGTGCCCGTGGCCGCCGCAGCCGCCGCAGTGGTGCCGGCCGCCTCCACCGCCCAAGCGGCCGACGGCTACGGCCGGTGCCCCGACGGCCACTACTGCATGTTCTCGGGCCTCGATGGCACCGGCGACATGATCACACTAAGGGGCAGCACACCAGACCTTGCGGCCCTTGGCATGAACGACCGCGCCAAGTCGGACTGGAACCGCACGTCCTCGACCATCTACCTGTGGTCCGACGCCAACTACACCGGCTGCACCGCCACGACCGTCCCCGGCCCGACCGGCAAGGGCAACTTCTACCCCGACTATCGGGACTTCTTCAGCTCGGTGCAGTTCGACGGCCCGGGCGGCCCCTCCTGTGGGACCCCCGTGGAGGGCTGAGCCCCAGCCTGAGTCATGTTCGATGAGTCATGAAAGGGCGCACAGGGGACTGCTCTGATCCCCGTCCGTTCAGTCGATAGCAGCCGGTGAACCCGCTGCTCTGCGCCGCCGCCCCACTCCTACCCGGTAGGCGACGGCCTGGACGTAGGTCGGTCAGCTGCGGCGCGACGGAGGCAGCGTCGGCGGGCCACTGGTCCAGACACGGTCCCGCCGACGGCCGGGAGCTCCCAGGCCCTGGAACACGGCACCGCCGCAGGGTGCGGGTGCGGAAGTCCGAGGACACGTGCCCTGGTGGTGGAGGCGGTGTCCACCGGTCGGCCGCCGCGGTGGAGAAGACCTGTCACCAGCACCGCAACTGCCTGCGCAAAGACATGCGCCGCAGGCAGCTGGGAAACGCCTCGCAGCTGCTTCGTCGGCTCGGCCTGGGCGAGATTCCGCTGACCCACGATGCGTTCCACGAGCTCCAGCCCTGGCGGGCGCCTCTCACCTGGAAGAACTCCTCATGGCGTGCGGAGCCCCGCCGCGGTCGACAAGCACCTCTGTTCCTTTCAGCGCTGGCTTCCCGGACACCTGGCCGACATCCCCGAACCCGAGCACGCCAAGACGATCAGGCTCTTCGCTACCTGGCACGTCCTCCCCGGACTGCGGGCCCGAGCCGAGCGGAGCCACATCACACCCAGCGTCCGCCGCTTCGCCAGCGAACAGATCAAGTACGCGACCGCCTTCCTGCTATGGCTCGGCGAGCGGAACACCACCCTCGCGTCATGCGGCCAGGTCGACATCGACGCCTGGTTCGCCGCAAACGCCGAGCACGCCCGCACCCGCCTGAGGGGCTTCCTCAACTGGGCCATACAGGGCCGTCACTGCCGACGTTCCCTGGCCATCCCCGGCATGAAGATCTCCCGTCGGCCTGCACTGAGCGAAGACGAACGCCTCGCCACCCTGGGCAGGCTTCTGACCGATACGGAGATACCGATGCGACTCCGCGTCGCCGGAGTCATCGTTCTCCTCTACGCACAACCGCTGAGCCGCGTCGTCCGGCTCACCGTCGACGACGTCATCCGCGACGGCGACGCCGTGCTGCTACGACTCGGCGAGCCACCCTCGCCCGTTCCCGCGCCGGTCGCCGCCCTGCTGCTGGAGCACATCACGAACCGCGGCAACATGAACACCGCCACCAACCCGGCGTCCCGCTGGCTCTTCCCCGGCCGCCGGACCGGTCAGCCGCTCGGCCCCAACCACCTGTTCGCGCTCCTGAACAAGGTCGGAATCCCGATCGCCGCCGCTCGCGGCGCCGCTATCCGGCGGCAACTCCTCGAACTTCCCGCACCCGTCGTCGCAGACGCTCTCGGCTACCACGACAAGACCACCAGCCGCCTCCGCAACGAGACCGGCGGAACCTGGAGCAGATACGCCCCAGGGGATCCCGCAAGGTCGCCAGCAGGCTGGATTCCTCGGGGAACCGGCGCCAGTTGAATAGGAGAGCCCACCAGTATCAAGCCCCGCCGACCCCGAGGCCGCCGCCCGTACCCAGGCCCGCCAGCAGTTCGGGGAACGCTGTCCGGTCGCGCAACCAACTGGGCCAACGGGATCGTCAAGTACTTTGCGCGCATGGTCAAGCCGTCGGTTGTGTTCTCACCGATACCGAACCCGACTGCTCGGCAGCACCATCATTCCCTGCGGCCCTGTCGGCTCATCCGGTCCGCCGCATGAGACAACAGCGCCACTCATCGCC